>JBGOYO010000176.1:0-6538 GCA_041479715.1 Anaerolineae bacterium | reverse complement strand
GTCGAGTTGGTACGTTTCAATGGCTTGCCCCATATGTTTGGCAAGGTGGAGACGGATATCCAGCGCATCCTGGGCGTGCTGCGCTGGGTTGTAGCAGAGATGGACCGGCGTTACAAGCTATTGGAGGAAATGCACGCTCGCAATATTGATTCATATAACCGTAAAGCGCGGCGACACAAGGTTGCCGAGCCTCTGCCGCGCATTGTGGTGCTGCTGGATGAGCTTGCCGACCTGATGATGACCGCCCCAGATCAGACTGAACCCATGCTTATCCGGTTGGCGCAGCTGGCACGCGCCACCGGCATCCACCTGGTGGTAGCCACCCAACGCCCGAGCACGGACGTAGTGACCGGGTTGATCAAGGCCAACTTCCCCGCCCGCATCTCCTTTGCGGTGGCCTCGTCGGTTGACTCGCGCGTCATCCTCGATACAGGTGGCGCTGAGAGCCTGCTTGGCCATGGGGATATGCTTTTCATGCCCCCTGAAGTGGCAGCCCCGCTAAGAGTGCAGGGGGTGATGGTTTCGGATGCCGAAGTGGATAAGCTCATTCTTTATTGGCAGACGGTGCACCCAACCGAAGCCGGGGTACCTCCTCCTTGGGAAGGTCTGATGAAGGAAGAAGCAGTGATGGCCGACCGGGACGAGCTGGTAAAGAAAGCCATCGATATGCTACATGGAGAGAAGCACGCCAGTGCCTCCATGCTGCAGCGCAGGTTACGCATTGGGTACCCGCGGGCGGCGCGGCTGATGGATGAGCTGGAAGAGATGGGGGTGGTTGGTCCTGCTCAAACGGGTGGACGTGAGCGCGAAGTGCTGCTGGATAGTGATGAGACCCAGGAAGACCAATAGACAACAAGGGTTAATTTATCTTGACATTCGATGGCGCTTGAGATAGCATACGTCATTCCGAATTTAGGTTAGAAAGGCGGCGTGGAACAGGTGGAAGAATCACAACCCAAAAAGCAACCCGTGACATTCTCTGACCGGATGCGTGTTGTATTTAAAGGTGTGTTGGATCCGGTCGGAGCTTTTTTTAATCGCCTGGGGATTTTGCCCAATACGATGACCCTGATTGGACTGGCAGGCACAGTTATTGGCGCCATTCTGGTGGCTTTGGGATATATCACTGTTGGTGGTATCGTGATCATGATCATGGGTCTCGTTGATTCTCTGGACGGTACCATGGCACGCTTGCGAGGCATGCCATCTGATTTTGGCGCTTTCGTTGATTCGGTCACCGACCGTTATTCCGAGCTGGTAATTTACGGTGGTCTTTTATACTATTTCCTTCAAAAAGGGGATATGGTTTCCTTATTGGGGGTTTATTTAGCAGCCAGTGGATCTGTGCTGGTGTCTTATATCAGGGCTCGTGCAGCATCCCTGGGTATGGATACCAAAGTGGGTTTTATGGGCCGGTTAGAGCGCTATCTGGTGCTTGCGCCTTCGTTAATCCTTAGTATTCCAGAGTATGGCGTCTGGATCATCGCAGTCCTTGCCAATGTAACCGCTATCCAGCGTATCCTGGACGTCCGTCGGCAGGCTCACGAGCAAAACAAAATTCTTCGGAAGATATAATCTAGCAAGGTATAGCTAAAAGAGGTTTAAATGCCCGCTGGTTTTTTTATTCCTTTTACACACATTTACATCCGATTTTACGGCATTCTTATCATGCTTGGAGCAGTCGCAGCAGCATTTCTGGCGGAACACGAGGCGCGCCGGCGTAAGTTAAACAGTGAGATTGTCTGGGACGCGCTGATCTGGGTGCTGATTGGAGGCATTATCGGAGCTCGCTTGTGGCACATCTTCACTCCTCCTCCCAGCATGTTGGTTCTTGATTCAGTGAGTAATAAACTAGTTAATCCCTATTTTATTCACAACACTTCACCCATAATAAACCTTATAGATATTCTCTCTATCTGGAAAGGCGGTTTAGGTATACCCGGAGCGGTAATTGGTGGGGGGCTGGCTCTATATATCTTTTGCCGGCAGAAGAAGATGAGTTTCCTCCTCTGGGCGGATATTGCTGTGCCAGGGGTGGCACTGGCGCAAGCAATCGGGCGTTGGGGCAACTTCTTTAACCAGGAGCTGTATGGAAAACCGAGCACTCTGCCTTGGGCCATCTACATCGATCCGCAGCACCGCGTAGATGGCTATAATCAATTCTCCACCTTCCAGCCCTTATTCCTGTACGAGTCGATCTGGAACCTGCTCAATATGGTATTTTTGTTGTGGATGTCGAGAAGATTTGAGGGTAAACTGAAGGATGGTGATCTGTTCCTGATGTATCTGATTGGGTATCCACTCGGCAGATTTTTTTTGGAATTCCTGCGCCTGGATGCTCCTCATATCGGATCGATTAATGTTAACCAAACGTTTATGCTGATTGTGGCCCTGGTTTCAGGCTTTTTGCTTTTTTGGCGCCATCGCAAGCCAGAAACCTCTAGCGAGGAAGTTGAACTACCCCCCTCAGCCTAGCCGGCATAGAAATATCGCCATGCATCAGTGACAAGATTTATTGATTCTGCTATTGGGTTGAATGATCCAAACCGAAAACCTGAGTAAAAAATTTAACAATTTCCTCGCCGTTGACCAGGTTTCACTGGAGGTCAAATCTGGGGAGGTGCTGGCACTGCTTGGTCCTAATGGCGCCGGCAAGACCACCACCCTGCGCATGCTGACCTCGGTGCTGCGCCCTACAACCGGTTGGGCGCGTGTGGCCGGATTCGACATAGTTACCCAATCTGCACAGGTGCGCGCTTCGGTGGGAGTCCTCACCGAGCAGCATGGGCTTTACGGGCGCATGACTGCCCTGGAATACCTCGACTTCTTCGGTCAGATCTACCATATGGCACCCCCAGCCCGCCATGAACGCACGGATGAGCTGCTGGTGCAATTTGGTCTATGGGGTGACCGCAAGCGCCGGATTGGAGAATATTCTAAGGGAATGCGCCAAAAACTGGCCCTGGCGCGTGCTCTTTATCACAACCCACCCGTCCTGCTGATGGATGAGCCGACCTCTGCCATGGACCCGGAAAGTGCCCGGTTGGTGAGAGATGCGATTCATGGGTTGCGCAGTGCCAACCGGGGGATCATCATCTGCACGCACAACCTGGCGGAAGCAGAAGAGCTGGCGGATAAGATCGCCATCATCCATCGTGGGCGGATCATCATATCCGGTGCGGTCGAAGAGTTGAAGACACATATTTTGGGCGCTCCCGAGTTCGAGGTCAGCCTTGGCGCCAGTCTGGATGGAGTAGAAGTTGCACTACCGGATCCCGCCAGGTTCACCGGGCAGGGCGACGATTGGATCCGCTACCAGGCAGAAAATCCAAAGATAGCCAATCCGCTGGTCGTCGAATACCTGGTGAGTAAGGGCTTGCCGGTGATTAGGTTGGCTGAAGTCCCACGCAGCCTTGAAAAGGCATACTTGCAGGCGATGAGTGAGACAGGTAATACTGAGCCAGCCGTGGGATTGGCTGAGCCCGATTTATTCAATGGAGATGCAAACCGTGTTGGATGAAATCCGCCCTGCACTGATCATCACTCGCCGTGAAATCCGCGACCAGCTGAGGGATTGGCGCATCATCCTCCCCATTGCATTGCTCACGCTCATTTTTCCATTCCTGGCGAATTTCACCACCCGCCGTATTTTGGATTTCGTCGAGAAATACGGCGCCAACCTCCTGGCCGAGCGGTTTATCCCATTCCTATTAATGATCGTCGGCTTTTTCCCCATCTCCATCTCGCTGGTCATCGCCCTCGAAAGCTTTGCCGGTGAAACGGAGCGGCGCAGCATCGAGCCATTGCTAAGCAGCCCTCTGACAGACTGTCAGCTTTACCTGGGTAAGCTGATCGCCTGTGTCCTTTTCCCTCTATTCGCCTCCTACCTGGGGATGACGGTCTATATGATTGGGATTTATAACAATACCCTTTGGAGACCGGACCCGATGTTCCTGCTGTTAATCCTCCTGCTGACCGCGGTGCAGGCCCTGGTTATGGTAAGCGGGGCGGTAGTCATCTCCACCCAGACCACTTCTGTGCGGGCAGCCAACCTCCTGGCATCCTTCATCATCATCCCGATGGCACTGTTGATCCAGATCGAGTCGGTGATGATGCTTTACGCGGATTACCGGGTATTATGGTGGGCAGTCCTGGCCCTGGCGATTTTGGCGGTCCTGTTGATCCGCATGGGTATTACCCATCTGAACCGCGAGGAATTATTAGGGCATGAGATTGACACCCTCAACCTGCGCTGGATGTGGAGTGTGTTCCGCCGGCAGTTCGTCGGTAGTGCCAAATCACCCTGGGATTGGTACAGGCATGAAATCCCCCACACCCTGCGTAAAATGGTCGTCCCGATCTGCTGGATGGCGCTGTTGTTGGTTGCTGCGGTAGTGTTGGGCGCGGTTGAGGTGAAACAGCTGGGATTAACCGCTGGAATGTTTGGGCTTGACCGCTTGAAAATCGTTGATGAGCAAATCTTGGGCCAGTTTCGCCAGATTGGATTTTTCAGCACCTCCAATGTGCTGACCATTTGGTGGCACAACTTACGGGCGGTGAGCATCGCCGCCGTATTGGGGAGCTTCACCCTGGGAGTGGCAGGGGTGCTCATCCTGCTGCTTCCGATGGGGATCATCGGGTTTTTCACGGGTACCGCCAGCCTGACCGGGCTGAGTCCATTCGCCATCCTGGCAGCCTTTACCATGCCGCACGGTCTGCTCGAAATCCCCGCCATCATCCTTTCGGGAGCAGCCATCCTGCGGGTGGGGGCAAACTTCGTGAGCCCCAACCAGGGCCTGTCGATCGGTGAGGGGCTGGTGACATCCATCGCCGATTGGACCAAGATCACCCTGGCCCTGGTAATCCCATTTTTTTTAGGTGCAGCTATCCTGGAGGTGTTTGTTAGCCCACAGCTGATGGTCAGGCTGCTGGGTGGGGGATAATGACTTGACCGGCTACCAGCCGGTTACAAACGGAAGCCACTCCTGGTTTTCATGCAGATGACGGGCAAATAAATATGAAGCTGAAGCCGGTGGGACGGATGGCGCTCGCAGCAGGTGCATCTGGGCCTGTTCGATCGTCCTCCCACCCTTACGGTGATTGCAGTGAGGGCAGGCAGCCACCAGGTTGGTCCACTCGTGTTCCCCTCCCAGATGGCGCGGGATGATATGGTCCACAGTGAGATACGTCACGTGCTGACCGCAATACTGGCAGGTGTAATTATCCCTGCGCAGCACCTCACGCTTGGTGAGCTTGACCCGTGGGCGTGGGCGGTGGATCATCTTTTCTAACCGGATGATGGATGGGCGCGGAAAAGTCTGCCGCACAGTCTTGATCTCGCCGCGTCCATTCAGGATAAGGCTGGCTTTTCCATCAATGATGAGGGTTATGGCACGGCGGGTATTGCAGACGTTGATCGGCTCGAAATTCGCATTAAGCACAAGTACTGGGGCCTGCATCTCTGCCTCCAATGGCGGGAATTATAGCACACTCATTCTTCACTGGCATGGGAAGGAACAATACACAATTCGATTATTTGTCGTTAATGTGGCGTGCTACCCAGCCGGTGGAAATGCCCGCCTGCTGACCGATGAACATGTTCAATTGTGCACCGTGTTCCTGGACGTGGCGCATATTATCCACCAGCAGCTCCGCAAAACTGATGCCGTTTTTAGCCCATGGAAATTTACACACCTGGTGAGCCCTTTCGTCCGTCAGCTGCTCGATCGTCTCACGGCATTTATTTCGGCAGTGCTCAATATAGGTGAGTAACTCATCCCGGGTGTACATTCTATCTGGTAGCAATCCGCGCGGATCCAGCTCATCCAGGTTATACGGGGCTGGTGGAGCAAAACCTTCAACGCTGCCGGACAGATATAAATCCAGCCAGAACAGAGTATGGTAGGCTACATACCATAAGTCGGAAAACTCAGGCTGCATGGATGGGTCGTTCCACATATGAGCGATCCACAAGTCGTCCGGACAGTCACGGAGCGCATTCCCAAACATATCGATCGCCGCCCCGAACTGGCTCCATAGCACTACTTTCCAGATCACATCCATGATTTCAAATTCCTAGCTGAACAATTACTTCCAAAATATTTCACATAGAACTTAGTTAGCTGAATCAAATCAACCGTGCGTGGTGGAATTCTTCAGGGCTTCTTCGATCTGCTGAGCATGTTCGTGCTCATGCGACACGAATATCCTGACAATGCTGGAGATGGTACATTTTCCTCCCCACGGAGCCGGGTACTTTTGGGTCAGCATTTCAGACGGTAACTCGCGCAGCACCTGGATCACGCGCCCGCGGGCAGCAATGTACTCCTGCCGAGAATGTTCGATCGACACATCCTTGCGTGCTGAAACCGAGGCGGCATTAAAGCGGTCAATCCCATCCTCTACCATTGCAGGAGGAAATTCTCCGTTTTTATAAGCTAGCAAAGAGGAATAGACCAGCTCATCCCAGCCTGCAATGTGGTCCATCACCTGTTTTACCTTCCAGGTGGGGTATATTTCCGTTTGTGGAGCTATCTTC
>JBGOYO010000175.1:0-6565 GCA_041479715.1 Anaerolineae bacterium | reverse complement strand
GGGCAGCCGCCCCGCCGTAAATCGGCTGCAGGATGGGGGTTTCCACTTCCAGGAATCCCTGCCCATCCAGGTAGCTGCGCAGCGCGGTCACGATGGCGGCCCGGCTTTGGAAAATCTGGCGAATTTCCGGGTGAACCGCCAGGTCTGCATAGCGCTGGCGGTAGCGGGTTTCCGGGTCAGACAGGTCGTCATGGCTGACAATCTTGCCCTCCACCAGCTCATCTTTTCCGCCAGGCAAAGGTGTGATGGCTTTGGCCAGCATCTGGAACGACTCCACCCGCAGTGTGATTTCACCCTGACGTGTGCGGAACATCTCGCCGCTCGCCTGGACGAAGTCACCGAGGTCAAACTCATGGTTGAACAGGTCAAGTTGTTCCTGGCCGATATCATTGAGGCGGAGGAACATTTGGATGCGCCCTTCGCCATCCTCGATATGGGCGAAGGTGATCTTACCCATCAGGCGCATCGATCGCAAGCGACCGGCAAGTGTTGCTTTGACAGGCGGCACCGGCTCACCTTGCGCTGCAGCCGCTTCGGCCGCCTCAAATTCTCGGCTGGCAGCCAGGCTGGTATGGGTGCGCATCGTCCGGGTGGGATAAGGCTCAATCCCTTGCGAACGCAGGCGCTCCAATTTCTCCATGCGGTTCTGTTCCAGGTTGGTAAGTTCGTTCTTCATGCCTTCTCTCCACAAAACTAGACCGGCGGTGTACGTACCGGCTTTTTAAGCAAAAACCCCGCGCATGTAATCCTTGCGCGGGGCTGGTTGTAAGCCCCTTATTTACTCCACCTTCAAAAGACTGACGGTGAAGGACCCACCAGGTGCGTCGACACGCACGACATCACCGGGATGGTGATCCATCAATGCTCGTCCTAAAGGCGATTCATTCGATATTTTTCCATCACGCGGGCTGGCTTCTGGAGGACCGACGATGGTGTAGATTTCCTCTGGGTTATCGCCTTCCTTAATCGTAACGGTCGAGCCAACCTGGACGTGGTCCTCCTTGACTGCATCTTCGATGACATGTGCGTTTGCCAGGAGATTTTCCAAATCCTGGATGCGCCCTTCAACAAAAGCCTGCTCGTTTTTGGCAGCTTCGTATTCAGCGTCTTCGATCAGCTCTCCGCCTTCCATTGCCTCGTGCAAGCGTTCGGCAACTTCATGGCGTTTTATCGTTCGCAAGTTTTCCAGCTCTTCCTGCAGATTCTGGTACCCTTGCTTGGTCAAGAATGAGGGAGGCATCGTCCTATTCCTATCTATAAGATGAAAGAACCACTCCCTAAGAAGCGATTCTTTGCTTTAAATTGGGAAGCTGGTGATTAACCTGGGCTGCCCCTTATGAAAAGCATGCGGTAAGAGGGGAAAAACCTATTCCCGGCTACCGCGCGGCGTGATTTTAGCACATAACACATGGAAACGCAAGTATTATTCAAACGCGGGGCTTTTTCCATAAGCGGATCCCGCCTTTTGAATCCAGGTAATCTGCAACAACCTGTCGCATAGCAAGCTCAGTCTCCCAGAAAGTGCTGATCTGCGAGGCATGGGCGCTGATCGAATCCATCCAGGCTGTAATTCCGTCGGGTGAAATCGGGAATATCTGACTTATCCAGCCATCCCCTGCCATTTTCTCCAAGCGGGTTTGATTGTGGAGCACGTAAGGGAAATCAGCGTAATACCATATAGCTCGCTCCAGGCCTTCAGCGACACGGCGAGTAAGCTGGTGATCGACGTGATTCCCCAACCCCAGCGGGCAGGCAAGCATTGCCTCAAGCGGCAGTGATTGGCTCAGCTCCACCCGTAGATTGTGAATCACCTGCAAATCCCCAGGCTGAAGCGCATCAGTCAATGCTGCCTCAGACGAGTACATAAAAGCACCATTCTCTGGATCACGGCGATAGATACAATCGGGGACGGAGAAGTACCTGTATGAGGCTCCGAGGCGTTCGGCAGACTTTCGATCTTCCTCTCGCCGCTGGGAAGGCGCATTTTCACCCAGCTCCCAGCGCTCATGGAGCTCACTGGCGAATGACGAGAGCTCTCCAGAGGGGGTCTCACCAGCACACACCGTCCATATGCTGACCCTCTCGCCTTGCTGAGCCTGTTCCCAGAGCAGGCCTCCACAGGAAAAGGCGACGTCATCAAAGTGGGGTGAGAGATAGATCCAGGGCATCTCATCATTGTACCGCAGGAATAGTTTTATATTAGTCGTGTAAAACATGCCTTGATTGCCATTTTATAAAGTTGGTGTTATCATCTACCCGCACTGGAAAACAATCATGACATCTGATCCGTTTGCCCGCTCCCGACTCCGCAGAGTATTGGTTGTCGTGATTCTGGCTACTTTTCCATGTTATTGTGCCGGGTTGGTAGCGATACTCCTGGCCCCAGGGACGATAAACAGAGCATCTGGCACTCCAACTTCAAGCCCAACATGGACCCCGGTGGTATTCGCCACCCTGACGCCCTCGATCACTTTCACCCCCCTCCCTTTTGTGACTCTCACTCCCAGTCTTTCACCTACCCCCACAACCACAGGCACAACCACTCTCACACCTACCATCACGCAGACCCCCACCAACACGACCTCACCCACACCTTCCAACACGCCCTTCATACCACCCACCTTTACCAAAACACCTAACTTTACGGCAACGAATACATCAACTCCAGTGCCTACTTCCACCCCGACCCCCAGCTCCACTACTATATCTACTCCAAATCCTTCGCCAACGATACGGCCCTTGCCTACCGAAATCAGACGCACTCATGCCCCATTTGAATCCACTCCCCAAGGCGCGGGTTCATCCATTTATCCTTGAATCCCCGAATTTAATTAATCCTCCCACCTGCAGACAGAACTATGACTGAACTACTTCCCTTTCTGAACGAATTAATCTCCGCACCAGGCCTGAGCGGCTATGAAAACGGCGTCCGTCCGATCATTGAAAAAGCCTGGGAACCGATCACCGATCAATTGAGCACCAGTCGATTGGGCAGCCTGCACGGGTTGCAGCAAGGAACGGGGGGTGAGCCACGGCCCAGTATTATGGTTGCGGCACACATGGATGCGATTGGCTTGATGGTGAATGCGATCATCGATGGCTTCCTGCGGGTTACGTCCATCGGGGGAATTGATGTGCGCGTCCTGCCCGGACAGATGGTGACCGTGCATGGGCATCAAGACCTGCCTGGCATGATTGTTCCAACCCCGGCGCGGCTGCTACCCACGCACCTCCAGGCTGGAGTAGTGCCGCTGGAATATCTCCTGGTGGATGTTGGCCTTTTGCCGGATGAGGTTGACAACCTGGTCAGAGTGGGCGACACCATTTCATTCGCCCAGCCTCCACTCAATACTGGGGGAGAGACTCTGACTGGTCACACCCTTGACAACCGGGCAGCGGTGGCAGCCTTGACTAGCTGCCTGGATATCCTGCACACCAGACCGCACATTTGGGATGTCTGGGCGGTGGCTACCGTGCAGGAGGAAACCACGTACGGAGGCGCCCTCACTTCAGCCTTCCAGCTCCGTCCCAGCCTATGCGTTTCGATGGATGTCACGTTCGGCAGCGAGCCGAGTAGCCCGAGTCACCTGACTTTCCCATTAGGTAAAGGACCTACCCTTGGATGGGGGCCAGTCGTACATCCATACCTGTTCAAAACCATCAAAGAGCTCGCCGAGCGGATGGAAATTCCGCTTTCCGCCGAGCCTGCACCCCGTTATTCAGGGACTGATTCTGACGCCATGGTTGCGGTGGCAGAGGGCATCCCAAATGTGGTGATCGGTATACCCCTGCGGTATATGCATACCCCTGTAGAGATGATCGCCCTGAAGGATATTACACGGGCAGGGAGATTAGCGGCGGAATTTATCGCCCAATTGGATGAAACCTTCATGGATAAGTTAACCTGGGAAGATTGACCATGGCAGTAATTTCAGAAGATTATCAATTCCCCCAGATTGGGGATGAGCAGATCAAGCTTTTGGAACGACTTTCGAACGCCTGCGCGGTGTCTGGTGACGAGGGCGAGGTGCGTAAGATTGTAAAGAGCGAAATACTCCCTCATGCCGATGAGGTGAAGGTAGATGTATTGGGAAATGTGTTAGCGACCCGGCGAGGCCTCGGGGAACACAGGCTAAAGGTGATGCTGGCAGCCCATATGGATGAAGTCGGATTAATGCTAATCAATAATCAAGGCGAGGGTATCTATCGATTTGAGACTGTTGGAGGTATCTCGGGCTCCGATTTAGCCGGTAAGTCGGTTTGGATAGGGAAGGACCACATCCCTGGCGTGATCGGGATCAAGCCCATTCATCTCGCCCATGGGGATAACTACCAAAAACCAATTGATGTGGATGATTTGCACATCGACGTCGGACCGGAGGCTGGCAAGGAGAAGGTGGGTGACCGGGCAACCTTTGCCACTACGTTTATGCGCCTGGGTCCCAGCCTGCGGGGTAAAGCGCTGGATAACCGCCTGGGAGTGGCGAGTTTGATCGAGCTGGTGAAGCATGCTCCTCCCAACATTGACCTGCAGGCCGCCTTCACTGTTCAGGAGGAGATCTCTTGGCGCGGGGCAAGGGTGGCAGCCTATGCGTTCAACCCTGATATTGCCATCGTCCTGGATTCCACCCCTGCTTATGACCTGCCGGTGTGGGAAACCGATGAGAATGATCGTTACAACTCGCGCCTGGGCGCCGGACCTGCGATCTACGTAGCCGATTCCAGCACCCTTTCAGACCCACGGCTGATCCGTTTCATGATTGAGACTGCTGAGGCGAACCGCATCCCATATCAGCTACGCCAGCCGGGGGGAGGTGGGACAGATGCCGGTGCGATCCATAAGCAACGCGAAGGCATCCCCAGCATCTCCGTCTCCGTCCCGGGCAGGTACCACCACAGTCCAGCGTCCATCGCCCGCCTGGTGGATTGGCAGAACACCCTCACCCTGGTGGCAGCGGTACTTTCGCATCTGACGCCCGCTGTATTAAATGCCGATAGGTAGAACACATCAGCATTAGTCAGCTGTGATGACCAAGGTCATCAAAATGAATCTTGGAATTATTCAGGAGAGCGTATGAAACCATTGATCCAAAAATTGGTAGAAACCCAGGGACCTTCGGGTTATGAAACCCAAATCCGTTCCGTGGTGCGGGCAGAAGTTGAGCCGTATGCGGACGATGTAAAGGTGGATGCACTCGGCAACCTGATTGTGCGTAAAGGAGAGGGGAATGCGGAGGGGATAAAGATCATGCTGGCGGCGCATATTGATGAAATTGGCGTCATGGTCACACAGGTGGACGCAAATGGTTTCGTCCGCTTCACCACCCTGGGCGGCGTGAGACCGTACACCTGCGTGGGTGGTCGGGTACGGTTCCTGAACGGCGCCGCCGGTGTGATCAGCATGGAGCCGCTGGATGATATGAGCAAAATGCCCACCTTCGAGCAGCTGTATATCGATATGGGCTGTTCCAGCAGCGATGAGACCCCCGTGCGGGTGGGGGATGTAGCTACCTTTGACCGCCCATTTCTCGACCTGGGCGGGAGGCTGGTGGCAAAAAGCTTGGACGACCGCATTGGAGCTGCAGTCTTGATCGAAACCCTGCGCCAGATCAAGGATACCCCACACCAGCTATATTTTGTCTTCAGCACGCAGGAGGAAGTGGGCGTGCGCGGAGCAACCGCCGCTGCCTTTGGGGTCGACCCTGACCTGGGATTGGCAGTGGATGTGACCGGTACAGGTGATACGCCCCGTCGGACGAAAGTGAGAATGGACGTCAGCCTGGGAAAGGGGCCGGCGATCAAGGTGCGGGATGGGGGCATGCTCGCTGACCGGCGTGTGGTGGATTGGATGGTGAAGGGGGCAGAACAGCTCAGCCTGCCATACCAGATGGAAATCCTGGAAGGCGGGTCGACCGATGCACGCGCGATGCAGCTCACCCGGGCGGGCATCCCGGCGGGGTGCCTATCCATCCCGTGCCGGTATGTTCACTCCCCATCCGAAATGGTGGACTTTGCGGATGTGCAGAATGCAGTTACACTCTTGATCGAGCTGGTCAGCCACCCGGTAAAACTTTAGGCACATTTTTGCCCCAATGAACCCACGCTTTATTCGATTCTTTTCTTTACTGCTCCTGGTGGCAATGGTGGGATGCTCAGGCCTTCCTATCAGCTTCAGCCGTGGCTCGCAAGCTCCTCAAGGCGGGAGCGGAGGAACAATATCACCCGCCCCTTCCCTACCCTTCGAGACCGGACAACCTCAGACCCCTGTAGCACATGGGGGGGAGATAGTCCCGACCCTGCCAATCGGAGCACGCCTGGTGCGAGTCTGGTTGCCGCCTGAGTTCGACCCCGAGGGAACCAGCCCTGCCAGCCAGCTGCTAAAAGCCCGTTTGGATGAATTTGCCAAGGAAAACCCCGATGTCAGGCTGGAGGTGAGGGTAAAAGCCCTGGAGGGTGTGGGGGGGTTGCTCGACTCGCTGGTAGCTGCCAATGTGGCGGCCCCGCTGGCGCTCCCAGACCTGGTGCTGCTGCCACGACCTACGCTGGAATCAGCGGCTTTAAAAGG
>JBGOYO010000174.1:0-6569 GCA_041479715.1 Anaerolineae bacterium | reverse complement strand
GCCTCCTCCCACAAACATCCAATCAAGTAGCAGAATCTTTGTCTTATTATATGTATTTATGTTGAGGTGAAATGGTGTAGAGCCAAAAAAGCGGTATAACCCGCCACAGTAGAGCTAATAATATTATACCATTTAGAACTGCTTGGGCGATACAATGTTCATT
This sequence comes from Anaerolineae bacterium, assembly GCA_041479715.1. GTDB lineage: Bacteria > Chloroflexota > Anaerolineae > Anaerolineales > UBA4823 > FEB-25. The sequence continues at coordinate 6,406 of JBGOYO010000174.1, read as the reverse complement.
CAAGGATCAGTCGTCCCCAGGTACTGGGACATCTCTTTCCATTAATTGGATCCACCTGGTGGCGCATCTAGGATCGTGCCACGGGGAGGTAGCAGCTTTGGCGCGGATTCACCGACCATCACCGACAGTGCATGCCGCCGCACACTAATGTGCAACGGTCCTTCTCCTAAAGCCAAACCATCTGCCATGAGCGGCATGGCCGGGTTGGTGTCAATATCCATCCTGCGCACGTGGTAGTGCTGGATGCGGTCGTCTTCCGGTCCGCCCCCAGCCCGGGCCACCTGGACGACATAGCCCAGCAAGTCCATCTTCGACAGATCGGCGAAGAGCAGAACATCCAGCAAACCGTCATTCATCGAGGCCGCGGAACCAACCTGAAAATGTGGGCCGATATAAGGCATATTGGAGACCAGAGCTGCGTGACACATTGTGTTAATCTCCCGCTTGCCATCCAGGACCAGGTGCATCTCGGCGGGTGAGGAAGCTACCAGCGTTGCCAGGAAATCGCCGACCCGCGTCAGGTTGCCGTGCTGGATATCATCAGCCGATGGGAAAAGGGCTGAAAGAAGCCCTACCGAGCAAACCTCCAGGAAGGACCGTTTTATTTCACCAACTTCGGCCAGGCCCATATCCACTTTGATGCGCTTGCCTGTTCGCAGGATGGTAGTGGCAGCCGGGATATCGTCTGGAGGAATCCCCAGGCTGAGGGCAACATTATTCTGCGTTCCGGTCGGAATGATTCCCAGGGTGGCATTCGTGCCAGCCAGGGCTCCTGCCATGACGTCAATGGTGCCGTTGCCCCCGCAGACCACGAACATGCGGATCCCATCCTCGAGAGCATTCTGGACTACGGTTGGTAGATCGCTATCCGGTTCGACCAGGTAGGCTTCCGGCACAAGTCTCCAGGCTTGCATCTCCCTGATCACATCCATGAGCTGCACAGGCGACTCACCGGCTGCACCCGAACCGGGATTATAGATGAGCTTGACCCGCATACGGTGTTTATTCATGGTACGATGTTTCTTGGTTTGGATTTCTTTCATGTAACTCTATTCTTTGGCCCAAAATATATCGGCCTCTTCTTCCATTTTCGCCAGGCGGGTGTAATAATCCGGAAATTCATTGAGATGTGCTGAGGCAATCTTGCCGGTGAAAAGAGGGTCATCATTGGTTACATTCGTTTTTGGATCTATAAATCCATGCTCAAGCTCTACTTCGAGTCCCATCCGGAATTGTTCGACATCATACTTACTCCAGTCTATGCCTAAAGCGTCACCGATTTGCTTGCTTTATCAAAGCTGAACCGTTTTTCTTTCATAAGTCAATCCTCCATTCTACCTTTCAACCAAAATATTAATTGATACGCCGTCCACAGCTATATTTATTAGCGTCGAGACTTTTAATCCACTATATTTGAACTGCTTCTTCTGACTGCTGTTGTTTTAGCCGATAATAAGAGACGCTCAAGAATGCGCCAAAGAGAAAGATGAGGCCGCTTATATAAGCCCAGAGCAGGAAGGCGATAATGGCAGCCACTGAACCATAGACCAGGTTCGAGATGGAGATGTAGGTGGAAACAAAGAACAAAAAGACTATCTTGGCAAGCTCCCAGAGAAGACCGGCACTAATCGCGCCTGGTAAAATCTCGCGCCAGGTAGATGCTCCATGTGGGAGCATGATATAGAGCACTATAAACAAGGCAATATCGAGCAAGATAGCCACTCCAATACTGAGAGCGCCCCCGAGCGGAATGAATTGGTCAGGCAACCAGGTGCGGAGGTTGGCAATCAGGCTGCCAGCAAACGAAGCCAGGAAGAGAGCTGGGCCGATGAAAGTCAGGACAAATATTATTGCCAGACCACGCCGTTTCCAAACAGGGCGGCTTCGTTTATTGGTCCAAATTTCATTCAGGGTTTGGGTGAGCGTGTAAAAAATGGTAGAGGCAGACCAGACCAAACCAACAAAAGCGATACCAGTAACTGCTCCGCGTGCCCGGATGATTTCGTCAATATTTTTGCCCAACAATTGGCCGAGTGCTGGCGCAATGAACTCTAGCTTTTGTACAATGAATTGCTGGTCCATCAACGGACCAAGGTTGAAGCTGGCAATGGAAATGCTCAAGAGGATGATGGGAAATAGCGAGAAGAGGGCAAAATAGGCAATCGCGGCGGCTGTAATCGCCGAGCTGGGTTTTAAGGTTTCCCTGCCTGCGTCTGCTAGTATCCCTAACAAGCCATGTGTACGCTCATTAAGCTTGTGCGCATTGCGGATACCCTCCTGATAAAGTTGTGCTATAGTTCTAGTCATTCTGGGTAAGGTCATCGTCTGTTTTTGAAGGTTTTATGGATACAGGTGGCTCACCTTTAGTGGTGACCGGTTGGGGCGAGCGGAATGGCTCGGAAGGTTCAGCCGGCAAGCCGGCTTGCAGAATTGGTTCAGCTTTCTCCATCAGATGGGTGAGCCGCTCCATGCTGCTGGTCACTAATGGCAAAGGCGGTTCATCCATCTCCTTTATTGCAGCCCACACCAGGGTTTGCCGTTCCTTGAGGTCTGATATTTGGGCTGCAGCCCCTGAAACAGTACGGCGGCTGACAAGCCGGCTCCATATGATTTGGCATACAACCGATAAAAGTGGTGCTAGGATGATGCCGACAAGTCCAAAAGCGGTTGCCAGAAAAATGAGCAGAACTACAGTAAGGATGGAATTATCCCATCTGCGGTTGAAAAGCCGAGGCTTGACCCATACTCCTAGGGCAGTCAAGATGACGAGGGCATAGATAGTCGTAAACAAGCTAAGCTGAACATTGGTCAGCAACCCCACTAAAAACACTGGAATGATTACCAAGACTGCGCCAATCACGGGTATCAGACATGCCAGTGCGCCAGCCAGCCCTAAGAGTGCTGGGTAAGGGGACCCGAGCACCCAATAGCCAAGACCTAATAACAGTCCTGCCAGGAGACTTTGGATTACCTGTCCGCGTGTGTAAGAGCCGATTTCAGGCTCGATCGTTCGCCAAATACCACGCGCCTGTTTGCGTTGACCAGATGGAAGCAGTGAGAGCCAGAGTCGTTCAAAATGAATTTGATTGATGCTCCAATAGAGGCTCAAGAACAGAATCACGATTACAGCCTCCACGATGCTGCCAATGCCCTGCGTGAACCCGAATATGGCCGGCAGCACGAGTTGTCCCTGGCTGCCGATAATTGCGTCGAAGAGCTTACTCGGCGGTGGCAGTCTTGCTAAAAGAACCTGTTGGAATGAGCTGCCCTGCAACCATAATGGTAGCACCCACTTATCCTGCACCGACACACTATGAGCCATCTGTTGAATCTCGTGTATTGCGGTATCACCGATCAGGAAGACGAAGTAGATGAAACTCCCCACAGCCACCAGGTACAGTAATACCCAGGCCACACGCACCGCCAGGCCTTTTCCGTGCAAGCGGTTAAACAATGGGCGTAGTAGTGCGGCGAGTGTTAGTGAGATCAGCACGTAAACGACGGCAATCCGGAGCTGCCATAGCACCACCAGCGCCAGCAATGTGGTCATAACCGCCACAGCGAACAATACCAGTCGCTTCGTCATGGGGTACCTGATGTATGGACCTCAGCCAGCAGAGAGTCAAGGTCGGTGGTTATCGTCTCGATCTCATCCAGCACCTGATCGATCTGCTTGACCTTTTGGTCCGAGCCCCCCTTTTTTAGCCGTGCCTGCCTGCGTAGGTCTTGAGCCAGGTCCTGCGCTTCATAACGCAGCCGGCTGGCATAGTCGCGACCGGTCGAGACTTCCGCCTCGATCGTCGCCGGATGAAAGACGAAGCGATCGAGTAGGAGCTGAATAATGGCCGCCAGAGGAATCGCCATAAGCACACCGACTATCCCGAGCAAAGAGCCAAAGGCAAAAAACGCCAGTAAGGAAACGAAGGGATTGACCCCCACAGCCTTACGCATGACGCGCGGCGCCAGCAAGTAGTTCTCTGTTTGATGAATGACGAGCGTTGCGATGATGACCCACAACAGTTTGGACGGCGCTATTGATAGGGCAACCAATCCTGCTGGAACGGCACCAAGAAGCGGTCCAATCAGCGGTACGGCCTCCATTACGCCTGCTAAGAGTGCCAGGACCAGGAAATTGGGCAATCCGATGAGTAAATAGGCAACCAGCGCCATGACGCCGATGACTAGGCAAAGGAAGCCTTGTCCAGCAATGTAGAAACCGACCTTGGTTTCCATCGACGTAATCAGCTCGCGACTGCTCTCGCGGTGCTCCTTCGGAACTAGCTGTAACAAGGATTGGATGGTTCGGGGTCCATCGAGCGCCCAGTGAAAGGCCAAAAGAAGAATTGCCGTGACCATAAAGATGGCTTTTGCTGCCGATGCGGCATAACTAAGCGCTTGCACCGCTGAAGCCAGCATTTGCTGGACTGTTTGCTGAATCGGCACCAGCCCTGGTAGCGTCGCCGGGAGGAACTCACTTAAGCGCACAATCAATTGGTTGGGATTCTTATCCATCGCCGCACGTAGGCTTTGGTAGTAACTAGGCACCTCGGCAGCAATCGTTGTACCTTGATCAACAATCAAGGGGAATAACAATAGTATGAAGCTGATGAGCAGGGCGAGCAGGAGGAGGTAAACAAGAATGACCCCCGCTATTCGGGGTAGTCCGCGTCGGTGCAACCATGTAACAGCTGGCCTGATCACCGTGCCCATCACGATGGCGATAAACACGATAAAAACGACGTTGTAAAACCGGTAAAGAAGATAGAACCCTAGGGCAACTAAAACCAGGACGATGGTCGCACCCATGACGCGCCGAAATGTCCATTGATACGGTTGTGGAAGAGAATTGAGTTCCATGCCTTCATCATCCCTTCGGTACATCTGGAAACGAGCCAAATCTAATTTCGTGACCAGCCAGATTTATACTCACGTAGTTAATGCAGACCTTCCAGGATTCCCACGAAATAAAAAGGTCAATAAAAACCCTGCAACAAATCCACCGATGTGCGCCATGTAAGCAACGCCACCCGTCTGTGCCGTACTGACAATGGAACCGATACCGCTAAAAAACTGTAGTACGATCCAAATTCCAATGACAATCAGGGCGGACACTTGAATCACTTGTGAGCCTTGCAATATTCTGACCCTACTCTTTGGGAATAGTAATATGTATGCACCGAGCACCCCCGCAATTGCTCCCGATGCTCCCAAATTCGGCACATCCGATCCAATACTAAACGCCAACTGTGCAAAAGTTGCTGCAAGCCCACAGATCAGGTAGAAGATTATGAACTTGACATGCCCAAAACGGTCTTCCACATTGTCACCGAAGATCCATAAGTAGAGCATGTTGCCAGCCAGGTGAAGCCACCCGGCATGCATGAACATGGCTGTGAAGAGGGTAAGAAAATCACCGATGGGATTGGCAAGGAAACGGCTTGGGACAAAAGCCCATTTTCCAATAAAGGCGTCACCACCGGTCAGCTCTACAATAAAGAACAAGACGTTCAGAGCAATCAAGCCATACGTGACCAGTGGAACAGTCCTGCGAGCAGAATCATCATCACCAATAGGTAACATAAGATCTTACTCCGGATTTAATAGAGTAAACGGAGGATCAGATACACAACCCCCCAGAGGATGCGTGATGGCTCACCGTTCAACACTACAGAGGCCTGAACCTTTTTAGGTTCGGCGAGTGATTCGTTAGAAAAGCCGGAAATTAAGCCTCTTCGATACAACACCTTGAAATTAATGCTGTGTAAAATCGCACATTGATGTTCATCCAGTGCATCAAAGATAGTATTTCCTACTCTACCAAATAATCATTAATTCACGCAAGGTTTAATCCGTTGTGAATTGGAAAACTCTACCGATCTGCCACCCAGTTGATTAACTGGATGGCAGATCGCCTTGCGGTTTATCAAGATGATGACTTTATCAGCTTCGACAACCCCGGCCCATTCGTTGAAGTGCGAGAGGTTATATCACGTGAAGTAGGCTAAGTATGATGAGTATGATGGCAATGACGATCAGGACATGGATCCAATTGCCAGTCTTTGGAAACCTTGGACTTATGTTCCGACCGAAAAAGCCGAGAAGCCATAAAATTACTAGCACAATGACGATAATCCACAATATGGACATGATATTTCTCCTTTTGAATAATCTTATGATTTATTGGCAGTCACTTAATCGTGGTTGACCATGTGACAGTTGACCTAACGGTCGTTAACGTCCCAGTAAAATAAAGATGCCAGCCGCGATGGCGAGCAGCCCCATAATTATACTGAGCCCATTAAAGCTTAAGCTGAATAATGCAATCAGTCCGGTCAGGATGAGCCAGATGGCCAGCAAAAGCATGCCGATGTTCTTTGTGAATCTTTTCATGTAAATTTCCTTTCTC
>JBGOYO010000173.1:0-6571 GCA_041479715.1 Anaerolineae bacterium | reverse complement strand
GCCCGAATTTTCTCCACGTGCGCCAGGATCAGGGGTTGGTCTCCGAAGTAAGACTCTAGTGCTTCATCATCGTTGAGGATATCCTTCACCCCCAGCTGCTCATAGATCTGGCTGACCAACCCATAGCTCCAGTCTTCAACAATCCCTAATTCATCCGCCAGCTCGCGGCGTTCCATGCTGAACAGGAACGCCAGCCGTGAAACCTCCGCCTGGTGTTTGGACAGGGTGCTCTGAAGCGTCTTCCTCCCGTCCATCACCACGCACGGATGCGGCAACGCATAGCGCATGTCGGCTGCCAGAGACCGCACACCTTCCGTGACCACCCATTTTCCTGTCATGGCGATATCGATCGCCCATGCCAGCGAGTATCCAATTTCATTTTTCAGGATATACCCCACGAAACGGTCATTAACCATACGGGCGAGAACATCCGGGTTGGCGCGGATGCCGGTGCAGAGGATGACAGGTGGGTGCTCAATGTTGGAGATGGCATTCAGAATCTCCGGGATCCAGTTTTCTCCCCCGGTGATGTCGGTATCCAGCAGCACCAGGTCCACATGGGAGGCCTTATGGTGCAGCATCGGGATGATCTTGAGCGGCTGATCAAATTCGCCTGCCAGGCGGGTGCGCCAATCACGCGCTGCAAGCAGGGCCATCCAATTGCGGGCGAACGGGTCATCTTCGACGATGGCAATCTGGAATTCGGTTTTCGACATAGGCGTTCCTCCGGCTGATAAAAACTAACTATACCGACAATGATTTGAAATTCGTCAGGTAGGCTTTGTTCTGCTCGAACATCTGGTTGACCATCTGCTTGATCTCCGCCATTGAAAGAACGGCCGAAGTCAGCGGGTCGTAGCAAATGGCCTGGAACACCAGGCGCGAGTCACCCGTGAGCGCACCCTCCACCGCCATCTCTTCGATCTGGGCAGTCAGGTTCGTCAAAGCGGCGCACTGCGGAGGCAGCGCCCCTACGTGCACCGGCTCGAACCCCTTACGGCTTACCCAAACCGGCACCTCCACGCACGCGCCCTCCGGGAGGTTGGTTACCAGCCCGGTGTTGGCGACGTTTCCGTTAAACGTGAATGGCTCACCTCCCATCAAGGCGTTAATGATGTAAGCGGCATACTCTTCCCCACGGTCCAGCTCAATCGGCGTTTCATCGGCAAACCATTGCCTTGCTTCGTCTTTCCAGGTGCTCTCCGCATTCTGATATTCTTTGAGTATGTAGGCATACTCTCCAGGGTTCCAACCCGTGCCTGTGGTGCAATATTTTTCAATCAGGTCGGGGCGTTTGCGGAACCAGGCGTTATATTCCGAGTTATGCCCGCTTGATTCGGTAACGTAGTAGTCCAGGTGCAGGAACATCTCATTACGTACGATTTCATGGTTATAGATTTGCGGTCGCTCGGTGATGGCTTTGCGGATAAGCGGGTAGGCGTCCTTGCCGTTCCACTCATACTTCAGATACCATGCCATATGGTTGAGCCCGGCACAGGTGTAGGTGATTTCATTATATGGAGCACCAATCCAATAGGAAAGCATCAAGGCGGTGCCCTGAACACTGTGACATAAACCCGTCAGGCGAATAAAGGTCTTGCGCTGCATCGCTCGGCACAGCATCGCCATCGGGTTGGTGTAGTTGAGCAGTATGGCGTTGGGGCAATAGCGTTCCATGTCTTTGACGATGTCCAGCATCACTGGGATGGTGCGCAGGGCGCGGAAAATCCCCGCCGGTCCGCGTGTATCGCCAACGTTGATATCCACCCCATACTGCTTGGGGATCTCAATGTCGTAGCGCCATACCTCGGTGCTGCCTGTCAGGATGGTGACCAGGACGACATCGGCATCGCGCAGGGCTTCCACCCGGTCAATGGTGGCGGTGACCTTGGCGGGGTATTTCCCCATGTCAATGATGCGCTGGACCGATTTACGGGCAAATTCCAATCGTTCCGGGTCGATATCCATTAAGGACAGGGTAGCATCTTGCAGCAGCGGGAAGGTAAGTACATCCCGCACCAGGTCGCGAGTGAATCCCAGGCTGCCGGCTCCAATGAATGCGATTTTGACCATATTGTCTCCTTAGATGGATGGATTTGAGCTAATTATAACTTGGCGCTTCGTTTGGTTGGGGGTAATTTTGATATTGGGACGACGAGTGACGAAAAGCATGGATCATGCTCGGATACTTGGCTGATGTGCCTTCATTCCAATCCATACAATCCCAGCCTGCGGGATTTTGTTGAGGGTGGTTGAGCGAAAGGCGCAGCGGTATATCAGGAGATGGGGTTGGAGCAGATTTTAACGCTTCGTTTAGTGACCGGACAGGTGCGCCCCTAATGTGGGATAGGCTGAAACGCAGGATAGGTGCCCGGCTTATGCGTGTTTGTGCGCCAGGACGACCAGATTTGGGCTTAAATCGGCGTCGAAAACAGCCCCACCCATTTGTCCATAGAGTTTGAAGGTGTTAAACCCAGCTTCCGAGAGACTCAGTAAGAGTTCGAATTTTAAGATGGGCCGCAAACGCGAGCTGATCACTTCTTGGCTCCAGCTGCCATGCCCCAGTCGCTTGAGTATAACCATGTTGAAGGTCAGCAAACCATCCGGTTCGAAATCATAAAAACGCTGGAAAATCCACTCGGTTCCATTTTCGGAATACGCTTGGGGCTCCATCCAGCGGACATGGTTGGCAACCACCGCATCAAAATTGCGGTTCTGGATCAGCAGCATACCGCCAGGCTTTAATGTGGCCGCGAAATCAGTCAGGGTCTTGTCCAGGTCATTGCGTGAAAGGAGATGGGGCAATGAATTGCCCAGGCACAGCAGTGCGTCGAAGCAAGCAGTACCAAACGTGTGCGCCAGCTCTCCAAAACCGGCGATTGCAAACCGCACCGGGGCTCCCGCTTCCAGGGCATTCAGGCGGGCTTGCTCGACCATACCACGGCTGATATCCGCACCAGTAGCTTGATACCCCTGCTGCACCAGGGCGATGGCGTGCATCCCCGTTCCCGCCGCTGCGTCCAGAACGGTCCGGGCGCTGTTCTCTTGAAGTTTGTCCGTGATAAACGGCAGCTCAAGCGCCAGCCTGTTAGGCCAATCAACAAAACGGTCATAATCTGAGCTCAATGTCTCGTACATCGGGGTCTCCAATGATAGCTTCGTGTGTGGGATGCAATCAGTAGATTATAGAACGTAATGTAGATTATGGATATCAAGTGGATGGCCAATCAATCCGGGAGGTTTTTACTTAATCTAAGCTTAAACTAACCTCAATACGTTCTTCACAAATTTTTCATAGTAGCGTGGTATGCTTGTTGTAAATAGTGGATTTATGGAGGTTTTAGAATGAGTAAAGTTTTAAAATGGATCCTATATGTCGTTCTTGGTTTGATCGTTCTTGCGGTGGTAGCCGGGATTGTATTTGCTATTTTCGGCGGCATTGGTCACGGCTATTACACGATGAGACCCGGCTTTAGAATGATGCAACCTTACCGGTTTGAGTATGGCTACGCCAGCCCGCTTCGAGGGATATTTGGCGCATTGCTTGGACTTGGCTTCCTCGTGCTGATCATCGTGGGGATCGCAGCCCTGGTGAATGTGATCATGCGCGGCAACCGGCCGGCCCAGGTGACTCAAATGGCTCAGCCAGCTCAAACAACACAGCCAGCTCCCGCGGCTGAAATGGCTGCTCCCACCCGCACCTGTTCACACTGCGGTAAACCCGCCCAGGACGATTGGACCACCTGCCCTTATTGTGGGAACCCATTAACTTAAGAATCAATGGCACGGATGTAAGTCCGCCCATTGTTGTCGAATCCTGACACCCAACTCACAACCCGGGCTGTGGAGAGACCGATAAAAAGGTACCTCCGCAGCTTGTGGTTTAACGGAGGTACCTTTATCGAATAATGATGAAGTTTCACTCAGGCTCACACCTGGTGTGATGTGTGGCTCTGGCGCAGATGCGTCATAAGGTTAGCCAGGTACCGATCCTCATCGCTTTCGCCCGGCGGTAAATCTCTGGTGCAACCGCCATGTCATCCATCGCCAGTCCAAGGTTCATCGCCAGGGTCCTTTCGTTGGCGCTTTGGCGACCAGGCTTGAGGCCCGCCACGATCTCACCCAGGTCAGCATAGGGTGTAGGCGTGGTCTGGAAATAGCCCACTGATTTATAGTACTCGAACTGCGCGTGATCATCGGTGCTGATGCGGTTCATCTGCGCTAAAGCCCCCGCCGACCAATAGCTATCGAAATCGACCGCGCTGCCGAACGCCCCCGGCTGTAGCCAATCCTTTTGAATGGCGGGCGTGGGGTGCTTGAGGATTGGCCCGGAAGTGACGACGAGCTCACTTTCGACCACTGCTTGCTTGGGCTCTTTCACTTCGATGATCTCCAGACCCAATTTGGCTGACATTTCTTTTACATATTCCTTCACCCGTTCGGGATGAATATCGTAAGCATAGACCTTGTCAATCGGAAAGAGCACTTTCAACGCCTCCAGGTTAGTGCGCCCCTGAACCCCACAGGCGAGGATGCCAGCAACCTTACTCTCTGGGCGGGCTAAATACCGTGCGGCCAGGGCGCTTGCTGCTCCCGTGCGGTAGGCAGTGATCCAGGCGCAATCCATCACCGAGTAGGGTATGCCCGTCTCTACATTATTCAGGATGAGCAGCCCGGTGATATACGGCAGCCCACGCTTCTGGTTATCGGGATATCCGCTGACCCACTTGATGCCAGCAGAATTGAGCGAGGGGATGAAGGCCGGCATGGCGTGGATGAACGCATCTGGCATGGTATGGATGCCTGGCTTGGGGGGCATCTCCACTTTCCCGGCGCCTTTTTCTCGAAAGGCGGTCTCGAGTAAATTGATCACGGTAGCCATGTCGAGGTTGACCTTCGTTACATCTGCCTGGGATAAATATAGAATTTGATCGTTGGTCATAGGTTTCCTCTTGTTTGGAATAGAGCTCCATTTTACCGGTTTAGATTAATCCATATCAGGCGCGGGCTCTTTCAAAGTGCCCGGCGCCTGATTTTCTGTGAGCTCGATTATACAATTTATCGGATAAAAATGGTCAGCTGTTTTCCTACGCTTTGGAGCTTCGAAGCTTGCGCTTGATTAAGTTTCGCACCCATTTTCCAATCTCCACTGCCATCAACAGACCCAGTGCGATGGCTGCGATCCAGCTCCACTGTTGCAATGTGAGCGGCACGATCCCCAGCAGATTGCGGATCGATGGGAATGCAAAGGCGATAACCACCATCAGCAAGCCGGCAATGACTGCCCAGATCAGGGGTTTATTCTTGCTCAACGGGCTCATGCGGAACAGAGGCAGACGCATGGATCGGTAGGCAAAGATATACACCATCGAATTGACCGCAAAGCTGGCAAACACAAGGCTCTGACCTTCTGCCTGGCTGTTATGCGATAGGTAGTAGTGTCCGAAAAGGGACAGAGCCGCAATAGCGCTGCCGATACTGATCACTCCGATGAGCGTCAACCCGAGCGGGACCAGGACGGGCTCCTTGATCGATTTGGGCTTTTCATCCATGATGCCCTCCTCTTCCGGCTCGAAACCCAGGACGATATCGGAGGGACCATCGCAGATCAGGTGGATCCACAGGATTTGGGCTACTGCCAGTGGGGCAGGCCAGTGCAACATCATGGCAGTGAAGATGGTCAACACTTCTGCGAAGGAATTTGACAGGGTATAGGCGACCACTTTGCGGATGTTTTCGAATATCACCCGTCCTTCTTCAATCGCCGCCACGATCGTCCTGAAGTTGCTGTCCAGCAGGATCAGGTCGGCGGTCTCCTTGGCAACATCTGAGGCTGTGCCGACCACAACCCCGATGTTGGCCCGCTGCAACGCCGGGGCATCGTTGACTCCATCCCCGATCATGGCAGTTACGTCACCATTGCTCTGCAGGGCGCGCACAATGCGCAGCTTATCTTGCGGCCGGATGCGCGAGAAGACTGCCACCTGTTTTACTTCCTGCTGGAGCTGCTGGTCACTCATGGCTGCCAGCTCTTCCCCTTCCAGGCTGTGTTCTTCCGGCTTCATTAATCCAATAGTCCGGGCGATTTTTTCCGCTGTTTTGCGGTAGTCACCGGTGATCATCTTCACCTGGATACCGGCCCGTTGGGCGACGTCCACCGCTTCATGGACGCCATCCCTGATCGGGTCCTGCATCCCAACCAAACCCAGCCAGGTATAGCCTGAATAATCTTCCAGCTTGCCCATCGGGCGGTAAGCCAATCCCAATAAGCGCAGACCCTCGCCTGCCCAATCGTCTACATTCATGAGGATTTGATCGCGCTCTTCCTTGGTAGACTGGCACATTTCCAGAACTATCTCGGGGGCACCTTTAAGGAAGTTATACTGATTGCCGTTGAAATAAACTCCGGTCACAGCGGTGATCATATATTTGGTTTCACTGGTGAATAACTCCTCTGCCAGGCGCTCCGAGCCATCCACCATGTCTTGGGGTGATACGCTCAGGTTAGCCTTGGCATATTCCCATAGAGCAATGTCGACCGGACCTTCCAGGTCGTTGCATAAGACCATCG
>JBGOYO010000172.1:0-6571 GCA_041479715.1 Anaerolineae bacterium | reverse complement strand
TGATGGGTGGTCTCGCAGTATACCCTCATGATCGGCTCGGTGCCCGAAAACCTGATCAGCATCCACCCCCCATCTTCCAGGTTGAATTTAAACCCATCGGTTGTATCCAGGTTCACCACTGTCAATCCGCCGATTGTCATTGGTTTGCTGTTCAAGATACTCTTCTCGCGTGATGCCCGGTCACCACTGAAGGGTGTATCGATGCGGTCATAATAATGGGCACCCACTTTGTTGAACAAAGTAGTGATCAATTCAGATGGTTTTTGCCCTAACCGCACCATCATGTCGAGGATGAACAAGCCGGCTAAGATCCCATCCCGCTCAGGGACGTGCCCCCTGAATGCATAGCCACCCGATTCCTCTCCACCCAGCATGGCGTTCGTCTCAAGCATTTTGGGGGCTACATACTTAAACCCCACCCCGGTTTCGTACACTGGCACGTTGTAAATTTTCCCTAGTTTTATCAGCATATTAGTCGTGGAAAGCGTCTTTACAATCGGTCCGCGCTCTTTTCTAACCTCAAGGAAATAATATCCTAGCAGCCCGTAAACCCGTAGCTGGTCGATAAATTGACCTGCCTCATCACCTACCCCTAACCGGTCTGCGTCACCATCAGTAATGATCAAAACATCAGCCTTCCGACGTACGGTTTCGCGTAATCCCACATCCACATTGGGTGGGATCGGCTCGGGTCGTTTCATCTCTGGGAATATCGGGTTACGCTGGTTGTGAATTTCCTCCACCCGGGTTTTTCCACCTTTGAGCAGCTGTGGGAACCAGCCCATCCCGTTTCCCCACATGGGTTCAACCAGGATATATAACCCGGCATCTTTAATCTTTTGCACATCGATTAAATGGTTGATCTGTTGAGTATATGCCGGGTTGGGGTCAAAATATGTGATCTTGCCCTCGGATATTCCTTCTTCGAGAGACATGCGCTTAACATGATCCATCGATTCTGGAATATGAGCCTCGATCTCCAACAACCCCGCAGGGTCTATCGCGCCTCCGTGTTCATCCCGCACCTTAAATCCGTTGTCGGTCGGCGGGTTGTGTGAGGCAGTGATATTCACCGCACCCACCGCCTTTTTATTCACCACCGAATAGGATATTGCCGGTGTAGGGGTGGCTTTATCGGTTACATATACCCTGAGGTGATTCGCCGCCAGCACTTCTGCCACCGCTGTAGCAAAATTTTCAGAGTTGAACCTTTGGTCATACCCAACAACCACCCATTCGTTCTGGGCGCCTTTTCCTAACAAATAGTCTGCAAACCCTTGGGTGCACCGCCGGATATTGGCAAAAGTGTAATCTTCTGCGATCCTGCCCCGCCAGCCATCTGTTCCAAAATGTATCTTTTCCACCACTTAGCCTCCAGAGCACAAAATCAAAATCGAGTTGTATTATATCAAGGGACATTCGAGAGCGGAATAGCCATGCCGGAAATGATATAATCCTACCTTGTGGATTTTTTAGACCAGGAGGCAATTAATGAACGCATCAAAAATAAATGAATTAATGGATTTATTGGGTGGAAGTTTGGTGTTGGCCGACCACCGGGTTGAAATTAAAGATCATCAAAAATTAAGGAATAATATTTATAAATTGGCTGAATTGTCAGCCCTCGGAACAGCCCTTGAGAAAGGCGCAGCTCAATATATCGTCCGCCAGGCTGCCCTAGCCTTCGGTGCCATTCCTTCTTCAATCATCGATCTCTATCTGGCGCGTGGGCGCGGTGAAATCCCACTGACATTCACCGTCCCAGCCATGAACTTGCGAATGCTCGCGTTTGATTCTGCACGGGCGGTGTTCAGGGTTGCAAAAGAAATGAACGCAGGTGCTTTTATCTTCGAGATAGCCCGCTCAGAAATGGGTTATACCGATCAGCGACCTGCTGAATACACCTCAAATGTGCTCGCCGCTGCAATTGCTGAAGGGTATTCTCGTCCGGTCTTCATCCAGGGCGATCATTTTCAGGTTTCCGCCAAGCGTTATACCTCTTCACCAGATGCAGAGTTGCAGGCGGTCAAAGACCTCACCAAGGAAGCAATTTCTGCCGGCTTTTATAACATCGACGTCGATACATCCACACTGGTGGATATTTCCAAACCTACTGTTCCTGAGCAGCAGAAATTGAACTACACCTTATCTGCCATGTACTCTACCTATATCCGTTCCCTCCAGCCGGCAGGAGTTCAAGTTTCCATCGGCGGTGAGATTGGCGAAGTAGGTGGGCATAACTCCACCGAGGAAGAGCTTCGCGCTTATATGGATGGTTATCTTTCGGAGTTATCCAAACAATCTCCCAAGGCAACCGGTTTGAGCAAGATCAGCATCCAAACCGGCACATCCCATGGTGGGGTCGTGCTCCCCGATGGTTCGATTGCCAAGGTCAATCTTGATTTCGGCATCCTGCTCAAGCTCAGCCGTGTGGCACGCTCCACCTATGGCATGGGTGGCACGGTCCAGCACGGCGCATCCACCCTGCCTGAGAATGCTTTTGGCAAATTCGTTGAATCAGAAGCCGCGGAAGTCCATTTGGCAACCAATTTTCAAAATATGATCTTTGACCGACTGCCGGAGGGCCTCCGGTCCGAAATCTACGCCTATTTGGATAAAAACTTCGCCTCAGAGCGCAAGTCTGATATGACTGACGAGCAGTTTTATTACAAGACCCGCAAAAATGCGATTGGCGCTTTCAAAGCCCCCACATGGCGTCTTCCTGAAGCTACCAAAAAAGTCATTACACAAGCACTCGAAGACCAGTTCCGCAAGCTATTTGTGTCTCTTGGGATGCATGCCACACGTTCATACGTTGATTCATGCATCCATCCGGTAAAAATTGAACCAGACTTGAAGTTCTACCTTGGGGAGGTCGCTGCAGAGGAAGAAGTCTCAGATTTGGCAGATTAAGCATGCCAGCAAGTGAACAGGGTGTAAGCCTCAACCGTTACATGCTCGTCCCGCGCACGCTGATTTTTATCACGCGGGGAGGTAAAATCCTGCTACTCAAAGGTGATAAAAACAAGCGCTTATGGGCGGGTCTGTATAATGGGATTGGTGGTCATGTTGAGCAGGGCGAAGATGTTTTATCCGCCGCTCGGCGCGAGCTCCTGGAAGAGACTGGCTTGTCATCGATAGATCTACGTCTGTGTGGAATTTTAACTGTAGATACCCAAACTAATCCGGGTGTTTGTATTTTTATAATTAACGGCGACTATACGCAAGGTGCGATAATGCCCTCCACTGAAGGTTCTCTGGAATGGGTATCTGTCTTTGAGCTAGCCCATCTGCCGTTGGTGGCCGATCTCCCGGTTTTGCTCCCTAAAATCCTCGAGAGTAAGAAAGGTGACTCCCTTTTTTTTGCCCACTCCACGTATGATAAGAATGGTAATTTAATGCTCACTTTCGGGTAGGGTAAAGACTGTCTTTAACGACAATGCAGCGTACTCGTATGCAAAGTACGCTGCATTGTTATTTAATTCAGCAAACATCAGGCTTACTTCCGGACAATTGCCCGGATAATCAGCAAGGCACCCCCCAGGATCAGCGCAAATGGCCAGATGTAATTGATCAAATCCGGACGAGAAAGCAAAATTACTAATCCAATTAATCCAAGGATCCCGGCCGGTATCCATGCCCAACGCATGGGTCCAATTTTGTTCGGTAAGATCGCAGCTAATGCGAAGGTCAGAGCTAATCCCAGGAAGAATATCCCCCCGCTTGTGACTCCTGATTGACTAATATTCGCACGGGCAACTACAGCGATTGTTGACATCACTCCCGCTGGGATGATTGCCCACCAATTGCCCCGGTCTGCTAAGTACACCAGAAAAAAACTGAGCGCAATACCCCCAAGAATGATGGTGCTTATCAGGTCAGAGTTTCTGATATTTGCGTAATACTTATCTAACCATATTGTCGCAGAGATTGCAATCAGGATAACCCCTGGAATCAATGCCCACCAATGGTCATGATTGGAGATGTATACTCCTAAAAATAGTATCCCCCCGATGCCTAAAATGATCGCCCAAATTAGATCTGCGATTGCGATTAAACCAAAGGTGTTTAATAGTAACAACCCACCGCCAATGATCAACACCAGCCCCCAGAACAGGCGAGAAGATAGGATTTTCTGCATGTTTCCTCCCGTTTATTTCTTGCGAAAAAAGGTCTGGACGATGATCCAGATACCTGCCAGGATCACCAGGATTGGCCAAAAGCGGATGATGTTTCCTTGTCCGTAGAGAAGCATAAAGAAGATGATAAACATAATGACGCTGATTACAATGAGTCTCAGCCCTTCTCGATATCCGGTTCGCTCTTCACCTCCGAGCAAGGTGGACAGAATGATCCCAATACCAACAAAACCTGGGATCAGCGTCCAAAGATATGCCCAGGCCCCCCACTGGCCCGTCGAATTAGTGTAGTACAGTATCCCACCGATCCCACCTACGATACATGCGGGTATACTCATCCCTGGGTTGCGTGTCAACAGCCCAAGGACGAACAATAAAACACCCACCCCAATGATGCTCATTGGCCATTGGTATTGGATATTAATTATCTCATCCAGTTTTGGGACTAGGTTAAACTGAGCCGCTAGAAACCATCCTCCAATAAACAATAAAAAAATACCGATAACGAGATCAGATCTTCGCTCCCTGGACATGTTTCCTCCTTAAACCTCGGTATTAGTACGTAAAGTATACAGCTATTTAATATTTACGTAATAAATTACCGCCAGTTGCATGTTTCTTGATTAGGTCCAGGACTAACCGGTATGTTCTGAAACTAACGATTAATAGGAGCCGCAGTATCCCAGGTGTACCCACTAAAATATGACTAACTTCTGTTTTGATCATGAACGCGATTAACACACCAATCTCCCTATATAATGAATTGTTAATAGCTTGCATGCATCATTATTGTCAGACAATTAAGCGACAATTGGTAAAAAAATCACATTTTATGAGATTGGTGGTATATTCGACCGCACGAGGCTGGGACTGAATTGAAAGCACACACCAATGATGTGTCAAATCGATTTCATCACCCAATTTTCATTCTCAGCAGAGACTATTTTTATGAATGATAGTTCAACAATTACGATTAGCCGTGCGGTGCAGGATTTTCGCTCTGCGCGGCAAAAGGCTACATTGAGGGAAATTCTATCCCGCCTAACCGGCAGCTCCACCGAATTATTGTCCTACGAAGAAGTCCGGCAGAAACTGCGCGCCCAGGTGGGTCCGAAAAGTGAGCTAAAAGAGATTCCGATCGATGCCATCATCGGTAGTGTCAACCGTTATCAGGATTTTTCGCGCGGGTTCTTACCCGGGAGAAATATAAATGAGGAGCGTTGGGCTAATATTGAATTAGCCAATTATGGTGCACAGGGTCTGCCTCCAATAGAAGTCTATCAGATTGATGAAGTATACTTTGTGAGCGATGGAAACCATCGTGTTTCCGTTGCAAAACAGCTTGGTTCTACCCATATCCAGGCCTATGTCACGCAAGTTCATACCCGTGTCCCCCTCACCCCAGACGCACGCCCGGAGGACCTGATCCTGAAATCGGAATATACCGATTTCCTCGAGCATACCAGCCTCGATCAGGTGCGTCCTATTGCAGACCTGTCGGTTACTGAGCCGGGACAATACGAGTACTTGGAGGAGCATATTCAGGTTCACCGCTATTTTATGGGTCTCGAGAAGCAGCGTGAAATTTCCATTTCTGAAGCTGCAGCTGATTGGTTCGATATCGTCTACATGCCGGTAGTTGAGATTATTCGAGAGCGCGGTTTACTGATCGATTTCCCCACCCGCACCGAGACCGACTTGTATTTATGGATCGCAGATCACCGCGCCATCCTGGAAGAAGAGCTGAAGGGTCAAGTGGAAGTCACCAGCGCCGCCGATGATTTAGCTAACCAGTTCAGCAAGCGTCCTTATCGCGTGATCGGCCGCATCGGTTCCAAAATAATCCGGACCATCGTCCCTTCCTATTTGGATGCTGGACCTGCTGCTGGAGAGTGGCGCCAGTCCATCGTTTCTTCCCGTCGCTCAGACCGGTTATTTAGCGAAATCCTCGTCCCAATCAACGGTCGCGAGGATGGCTGGTATGCCCTGGAGCAGGCGTTTGTTGTCGCCAACCGCGAACAGACTGGCATCCATGGGCTTTATATCCTGGAAACTGAAACTGATGCGACGTCTCAGGCAACCCAGGATATTCAGAAGGAGTTCGCAGACCGTTGTGCACTGGCGGGAAATAAAAGTGACCTGAATATAAAATTTGGCGATATCACCTCGAATATCTGCGACCTTGCCCGATGGAATGACCTGGTAATCATGAATTTGGCGTATCCGCCCGAACCTTCCATGTTCGCTCGTTTGAGCTCAGGCATCCGTAATCTGGTCCAACGCTGCCCTCGGCCGATCCTGTTCACACCCCACAACATCGTACCCATGCAGCATGCATTGTTGGCATATGATGGTAGCTTTAAAGCCCAGGAAGCGTTGTTTATTGCAGCCTACCTGGCTGCCAAGTGGAATATTCCATTGTCTGTAATTTC
>JBGOYO010000171.1:0-6573 GCA_041479715.1 Anaerolineae bacterium | reverse complement strand
TTGTACTCACCGGCTGAGATGCGCTGCAGCGCGTCGACGAGAATATCCACTTCCTGGCGGGTATTGTACAGCCCAAAGGAGGCTCGGATCAGCCCGGGCATCTCCGATTTATCGCCTTCAATCATCCGCCGCCGTACCTCGGCTGCCTCTTCATTGCTCAATCCAACCAGGTGGAGGATATATGGATGGGCGCAGAAACAACCACTGCGTACACCGATGCCAAATTCGTACCCCAATACAGCCGCAGCCAGGAAATGCGGGACGTGCTTGATCTGGATGGGGATCACTCCAAGTCGGTCAATGGCTTTGGATGGGTCGGTGTCGCCATAGACTTCAAACTCGTCTAGAGCATTTAGTTTTTCCAGGACATAGCTGGTTAAGTCAGCTTCGTGACGCGCCACTTCGGACATTCCCACTTTTTCCAGCTGACGGATGGCAGCTGCCAGAGCCACAGCCCCCACGACGTTGGGGCTCCCGGCTTCGTCCCGTTCGGGGGGAGTAGTCCACACCACATTATCCAGCGTGACGATTTCCACGGTCCCACCACCGGTCATGTCAGGGTCACCATGCTCGAAAACATCCTTGCGTCCGACCAAGGCACCCGTTCCAAAGGGGGCGTACATTTTATGGGCTGAGAGAGTTATAAAATCAAGGTGGGCCGGGTCATCCAACGGGAGCATGTTGATTTTACGATGCGGTGCAAGCTGAGCGCAATCAGCCGTGAACAAAGCTCCAACGGCATGCACTTTTTCTGCCATCCAATGGATCGGATTAAGGTAGCCAGTGACATTGCTGGCACCGGTGAGTGCGACAAGGGCGATCCGGTCGGCATATTTTGCCAGCTGGGCTTCGAAATCTTCGAGGTCGAGGTGACCGTCGGGTGTCAAGCGGATGTGGATGACATGTGTGGCTGCGCGCCAGGGCAAGTCGTTGGAGTGGTGTTCCATCCCACTGGCAAGCACGATATTGCGTTTGCCGTACAGGGGAAGGCGCCGGGCAAGCTTATTGATGGCTTCGGTGGTATTTTTTCCGAATATGCAGGTGTGGTCCACGGGGTTCGCCCCCACGAATTCCATGACGATGGTGCGGGCTTGTTCATAGGCATGGGTGGAGAGCTGGCTTTTGTAGCCGGTGCCACGGTGGACACTGCTGTAAAAGACCAAAAAGTCGTCCACAGCTTGTTGGACGGCTCTCATGGGGGGCGTTGAAGCGGCGTTATCGAGATTGATATAACGACGACAGCTGCCATCAATCAAGGGGATGAGGGCATCCAGACCAACGAAGAGGGCGGAATAGTCATGCAGAATGGAGTTCGACATAGTCATTTCCTGGTTAATAAGTAAAGATGTTATTAAATTGGGGTTAAAAATCCTTGATTTTTTTAATAAACTATACTATACTGTGGGTAATTGTGTTATAAAGTGGGTTAAAGTGGGAGCGCTGGGATATCCAGCGCTTCGTGCAAATAAGGGATAACTAGAACATATGTTTTTAGGCGAGTACCGACACAGCATTGACAACAAAGACCGCTTAACTGTACCGGTGCGGTACCGCGAATTAATGGATGAGGGTGCGTATATCCTGCGTGGTTTCGACCGTAACCTGATGGTTCTGACCACCAAAGCATTTGAGGCTATCTCGCATCGGATTGACCAGATGAGCCTGACCGACCCGCTGGCGCGTTCACTGCGTAGATTGATCATCGGTTCTGCCTCGCGAGTTGAGATCGATAAAGCCGGGCGGATTCTGATCCCTGATTTCCTGTGCCAAAAAGTCGGGATAACCTGTGACCATGAGGCGGTGCTGGTAGGTCAGGGAAATTACTTTGAGATCTGGTCATCTGATGAATGGGCACTCCAACAAAAAACGTTAGATGAGGCTGAAGCAAATACTGAGCGTTTCAAGGTTTTAGATTTATCTACCAGTTCCGGATAACCGCTGAGCAATCTGATAAGCTGTTCATTACAGCGGATCCGTTTTTCCAGGTGATGACACACCTTCCAGTACTTTACAATGAAATTATACACGCGATGCAACCTCATGGGGGAGGGCTGTACGTGGATGGAACAGTTGGGGCAGGTGGGCATGCCTGGGGGATTCTCCAGGCGGGAGACCCCGATTGCCAGCTACTTGGCATGGACGTAGATCCACAGGCGCTCAAGCTGGCCAGCGAGAAGCTGACTGAATATGGTGAGCGAGTGTACCTCGTCCATGCATCCTACGTGACCCTGCTGAAGCGGCTGGCTGAGCTGAAATGGCAACATGTCGACGGTATCATGCTTGACCTGGGACTATCATCGATGCAGCTTGACACACAGTCGAGAGGCTTTTCCTTCCAGGCGGAAGCGCCTCTGGATATGCGATTTGACCCGGGTGGCAAAACCAGTGCAGCTGACCTGGTGAACCACCTGGATGAGGTAGAGCTGGCAGACCTGATATATCGTTATGGAGAGGAACGGAGATCGAGACAGGTGGCCCGGGCAATTGTAAGCGCCAGACCGATCACCTCCACCACCCAGTTAGCGAACCTGGTGGCTAAGGTGACCGGTGGTGGAAAAAGTGGTATCCACCCCGCTACACGCACGTTCCAGGCACTGCGTATCGCTGTGAACGACGAACTGGAAGCGCTCGAAGAGGTATTACCGCAGACCATCGAGGCGCTGAAACCTGGAGGCCGGCTGACGATCATCGCCTTCCACTCGCTGGAAGACCGCATCGTCAAGCAGTTCATCCGGAAGGAGAGCAGAGATTGCATCTGCCCACCCCGTCAACCGGTATGTACCTGTGGTCATAAAGCAACCTTGTGGGAGGTGACTACCAAACCCATCCGCCCGCAAGAGGATGAAGTGCGAGGTAACCCTCGTTCCCGCAGCGCCCGCTTAAGGGTAGCGGAAAGGATAGCAGAAGTACTTTAGACAATATGGCATAAGACTTGCAAGCCTGCACTTGAAACCCGTTTCCTTTTGATAATAGTGGTTGAGGTACGTAGTTAGCCCGTGATATTAATAATGTAACAGATCAAAATTATCAAAGGCGAACGGGTTTTTAGATAGGTAGAAAAAAATGGAAAACTTACATCAATTGACCCAAGCTTACTCACAGGCACCCTGGCGGAAACAGATGTATATGATCGGTGTGATTTTATTGTTCCTGGTATGCGCAGCCATTGTCGCCGGGATCTACTTGAATGTGACTGCCCGGGCAGCCGCGGTTGGCAGGCAGATCCAGGAAATGCAAGTACGCCTTTATGGATACCATTATCTGACCGGAGAGTCGGCAGATACATACGTTCCGATCGAGGAATTGGAACAAAAAATTGCGAATTTAAATAGCCAGCTGGCATTCCTGACATCTTATACCGTAATGGAACAAAGGGTGAAGGACCTGAACCTGACGCCCATTGCTGCTGACCATATCGAATACCTGGAGGTGCCTGGTTACTCAGACAGGCAAGCCACTTCATTAGCGCCACCGCCTGTTCCGGTGGTGGTTAATGCGTCGATCATCGATCCACAGTTTAAAGAATCGCTGTTTGATTGGGTCACGCAACAGGCTCGAAAAACAGCCAGCTTTTTAAATGAGGCGATCCCATGAGCAGATACATGGCAGGACAGGCTGTACCGGTGGGGCGCATCCGGAAAAAGCAATCCCTCGGTGAGATCCCTGATATTAAAATTCCAGTAAATGAAAAGGCCGGTCAGACTCTGACCGGTTGGCGCTTTAATTTATTGGCCATCCTGTTTGGGTTGGCGGGGGTGATGATCATCATTCAGCTGGTGAGACTGCAGTTCAGCCCGGAGCGGACTCAATTCGTCTCACAGGGCGACCAATACAACCGGACGCTGCATACTTTTTATCCGCCACGCGGAGATATTTATGACCGTTATGGCCGGTTGTTGGCGGGTAGCACCCTGGTGTATGAAGTAGGCGCTCAGGTAGATAACGTCGATAACCCCGATTCGATTGCCTTTGCCTTGAGTAAAGTGCTGGTCAACCACGCCGAATATGGCGCCGACTATTCGGATCAGATCATCAATTACATTCACAAGGCCCAACAATCCGGATCCTCTTACGCCCAGCTGGCAGATTTTGTCACGCCGGATGAGCTAACCCAGTTGCAATCGTGGGCGCGGAATTATGCCAACCTGCCCAATGTGGATTACGGTGATGCGGGTAAACCCAGCTTGAACGGCCTGGTTTATAGGCCACGCTTGCAGCGCTATTACCCAGAGAATGAGCTAGGGGCCAATGTGTTGGGGTTCGTCAACCGTGAAGGCACTGGTATGTTTGGTGTGGAGGCAGAATTTAACGACCTGCTGGCAGGTGCGCCTCAATCTGTGTGGATGACGCTCGACCCCTACCAGGTGACCGAAATCCCTCAGCTCAAGGCCGGGGCAGATATCGTCCTCACCATCGACCGTGAGATCCAGGCGGCGTCAGAGCAAGTGCTCGACAAGGCCTTGAAAGATACTGGAGCAGATGGCGGGGTCATCCTGGTAATGGATCCAAATACTGGTGAGATGCTAGCCATCGCATCCACGCCGCGTTTGAACCCTAACGAATATTGGAATTACGCCAATGTTTTTACAGGTAACACCCCATATAACCGGGCTGTCAGCCAGGACTATGAACCGGGGTCAGTGTTCAAGGTTCTAACCATGGCGGCAGCGTTGGATGCTGGCGCAGTCACACCGGATACACAATTCCTGGATACCGGCTCGATCCAGATTGGTGGTGTCACAATCCACAACTGGGACTGGGGGGCGTGGGGTCCACAGGATATGCAGGGCTGTCTGGCACACTCCCTCAACGTCTGCCTGACCTGGGTAGCAGAACAATTAGGGGCAGGTCCGTTTTACCAATACATGCAGAGCTTCGGCCTGGGGCGTATCACCGGGGTCGACCTGGCAGGTGAAGCTCCGGGAAGGTTGAAACTACCCGGTGATACTGATTGGTACGAAGCTGAGCTCGGGACGAATTCGTTCGGGCAGGGCGTTGCGGTCACTCCCATCCAGATGGTCATGGCGATATCAGCGGTCGCTAATGGAAAAGGTGAGATGATGCAGCCACACGTGATGCAATCTATGGTGCGGGATGGTTTCCAATATACACCCACTTCCCAAATCGTGGGCAGGCCCATTTCAGCTGAAACGGCACGACATCTAACCGATTTACTCGCCAAATCACTGGAGGGTGAATCATCGGATGCGCTGGTGGATGGGTACCGCGTGGCTGGTGAAACTGGCACAGCTTCAATTGCAACTCCGACTGGATACTCCACAACCGAGACAAACGCCTCGTTTGTCGGTTGGGGTCCAGTTGGTCGTCCGCGCTTTTTAGTATATATATGGCTCGAAAAACCGACCAGCTCTCCATGGGGTTCGATCGTCGCTGCTCCAGTATTTCACGACATGGTGGAGCGATTAGTGGTTTTAATGAACATCCCTCCAGATAGCGTGGTGCAGGGTTCTGCTAACCCATAAGGAATGAAGTGTGATTTTACTGGCTGATGTTCTCGAAGCATTGACAGGGATCCGTCCCGCTGGTGCGACGGTTGAGATCACCGGAGCAGAGATTGACTCGCGGCTGGTGAACCCGGGCTGCCTGTTCGTTGCTCTGCCTGGAGAACATCACGATGGACACGAATTTGTTGGTGAAGCATTCAATCATGGGGCGAAATTTGCACTCGTCAAGAACGATATGAGTTCCCAGTTCGAGACGTTGGACTTGAGTTCAACCCTACAGCTTGAGGAATTAGAGACCAGGTTGAATAAGCTCGAAGGAGCGTTCTGCATCCAGGTGGATGACCCGTTGAAGGCACTGCAGGATGCCGCGAGGTTTTGGCGCAGTAAGCTGAAGGTGGAAGTTATCGGCATCACCGGCAGCGTTGGAAAATCCACCACCAAAGAGGTTGTGGCGGAAGTATTGAGCCAGCGCTACAGCACATTGAAAAACAAGGGAAATCTGAACAATGAGATTGGGTTGCCCCTGACTATGTTCAGTCTGACCGAGCAGCATGAGCGAGCTGTGCTGGAGATGGGGTTCTACTTCCCGGGAGAGATCGAATTCCTGTGCGACCTGGCGTCTCCCCACATCGGTGTGGTGACTAATATCGGCACCGTGCATGCCTCGCGTGCTGGTTCCCAGAAAGAAATAGCCCGCGGTAAGGCCGAGCTGGTGCAGGCGCTGCCGGAAGACGGGTATGCCATCCTGAATTACGATGATCCTCTGGTGCGAGCCATGGCGGATAAGACGCACGCACGGGTCTTTTTCTACGGCATGGACAATGTTGTGGACCTGTGGGCGGATAATGTGGAAAGCCTGGGACTGGAGGGCATCCGCTTTTTCCTACATTACCGGCATGAGAAGAACCGCCCGGCAGAGGTCTTGCAGCTACGGGTGCCACTGATCGGCAGGCACTCGGTGCAGACGGCACTACGGGCGGCTGCCGTCGGGTTAGTGGATGGTCTGACGTGGCAGGAGATCGTCAGCGGGCTCCGCTCGGCGAGCAATGAGCTGCGCCTGATCGCCGTGCGTACCCAGAGTGGTGCTCTGATCCTGGATGATACGTAT
>JBGOYO010000170.1:0-6619 GCA_041479715.1 Anaerolineae bacterium | reverse complement strand
GCTCCATTCAGCTTTCAGGTTGATGATAATTTGAGAGATTTCCATCAGGTCCTGCTACATCTGGTAGTCTAATTCAACATCAGTAGAGCCCAGCTAGAACTGCCCCACGCCCTCGTTCCGCCGGATGTTCTTTTCCGTGCGAGTGAAGACCCAATAACCGAACAAGGGTGTCACCAGCAGGAAGCCCCATAAAACTGCCAGGTCCATATACCAGGTATTGAAGAAAAAACCCACACCTAATAAAGCCGAACGGACACCGTTCGTCATCCAGGTGGGAGGGAATAGCAAAGCGACTGCCCTTAATACGGGTGGAAAGATGGCGATGGGAAAAAAGACGCCCATGAAGAAGCTCACGCCCCACTGCATCAGGTTGACTAGGGCATTGGCTTCTTTGACTTTCAGGATGACCGCACCATAGACCAGGGTCAGACTGTATAACGGGATAATCCCCACCACGATGAACAATAACGCTAAAAGCACCTCACCCTGGAATGGATTGACACCAAAAATCAAAGATCCCAGGAGATATGCCATAAACGCCGAAAATATACCGCGCAGGCAGCTGTACAGCGCCGTGCCTCCGACCACCCACAGGCGATGGGTGGGAGCAAGGTACAACACCTCGAGTGTGCCAGCCTCCTGCTCCCAACGCAGCCAATAAGCCACATGCCAGAAAGCAAAATTGACCAGGGTAAAAACGCTGCTGCCAATCAGCATGTAAGTAATATAGTTGGTAGTGCCCGTATTCGTGGCGAAGATCAGCGCGGAGTTGGACCCCGAAGCCCGCCCGAGCAGGATGGGCATGTAGGCGAATACGATCGGGATAAATATATCCATGACCAGCTGCCCTGGGTAACGCGTGATGGTGGTCAGGCGCATGCGAAAGCTGGCGAACAGGACGGATATGTTACTGCGAAGACCCATCATTAACCTTTTATATATTGGTAAGGCGAGTATCTTCCGCCAGAGTGCGCCCGGTTTTGGCAATGAAGACGTCCTCGAGGGTAAGCTCTTCAGGGGTTATTTTCTGGATCACTGCCCCTGAACGGGTGAGCGCCTCGATCAATTGGGGCAGGATTTCCTGTCCGCTGGCAGTTACCACCGTGAGCATGGCGCCGCCATCCTGAGCAGTGCGCGTGGCCCGCACCACAGAGGGGATCAATTGCACTGCGTCTGCCGCTCGGGCGGGGATCACACCTTCGATGTGGGTCACGCCTTCACGCTGGAGCGAGGTTTTAAGTTCCTCCACGGTACCCAATGCCAGCAGCTCTCCGCGATCGATGATGGCTACCCGGTCACACAGGGTTTCTGCTTCAGACATAATATGGGTGGTATAGATGACGGTTTTTCCCTGCTGGTTCAGCTGCCGGACGATGGCGCGCAGCTCGCTCGCTGAGGGGACGTCCAGCGTATTGGTCGGTTCGTCCAACACCAGCAGGGGCGCGTCATTGATCAACGCTTTACCAAAGGCGAGGTTCATCTTCTGGCCAGATGAGTACGATTCCACCATGCGGTCAGCAATCTCGCCCAGCTTGAGCAAATCGATTATCTGATTGGAGCGTTTTTTACGCGCAGCCGGGTCCAGGTGGTACAGTGCCCCAAAATATTCCAGGTTCTCGCGCCCGGTCAGCTTCCAATACAACCCACGCTCGCCCATTAACATACAGCCCACGCTTCCACGCACTTTATTCTCATCCTGGGTGACGTTAAAGCCGTTGATCCAGGCGCTGCCGCTGGTGGGCAGCAGCAAGGTGGTCAGTATTTTGATCAGAGTGGTCTTTCCGGCGCCGTTTGGACCGAGCAGCCCGAACACCTCGCCCTCGTTGACTTCCAGGGTGATGGATTTCAGCGCCTCCACCAAACGATGCTCAGATTTGAATAGACCCTTGCGAGCGCGTACCTCGTAGGTCTTGCTGAGCTTCTCGGTTCTGACGGGATTGGTCATCACTGGTCGTCTTCCAATACGACAGGATTATACCTTTCATCACATCTGATGAAACAAAAAAGCTGGTTAGTCCTAGACGGTCTTGCCCAATTGTTTCCGTTCTTCCTCAGCCAAAACAGGCTCCAGTTTTTTGAACAATGCGGCCGGCTGCACCAGGCGCTGGCCAGGCTGCAGGGTGGATGGCTCCCAGCGACCTCCTGCTTGTGGAGGGCGGTAGCGCAGGGTATTATGAGTTCCCAGCTTGTCACTCTGCGCTTCGATATACTGCTCTCCGAAAAGCGGCTGGGTGTAGCCGAAATATTTGTGCAAGCGTTCGCTGCTGAAAGGGATGAACGGGGAGAATAATACCTTGAGTGAGTCGATCACACGCAACGCAGTATAGATTGATTTAGCTGCGGCGGATTTATCGGTCTTGATCTCATGCCAGGGCGAAGTGGCCTCTTGGTATCGATTGCCTTCTTTCGCCAGGCGCAAGGCTTCACTCAATGCTGCCCTCAGACGGACGGCTTCCAATTGCTCGCCGACCGTCTGAAATCCAGCATCAACGGTTGCAATGATATCCTTATCAATCTGGCGCAGCTCACCCGGGTCTGGCACCTGCCCGTCCCAATGCTTGTAGGCAAATGGCAATGCACGGTTCACCAGGTTGCCCCAGGTTGCCACCAGGTCGTTGTTGTTGCGGGCGATAAATTCATCCCAATCCCAATCGGAATCATGCTCTTCCGGCATATTGATCGTCAAATAGAAACGCAGCGCGTCTGCATCATATCTTGAGAGGAAATCCAATCCCCAGATGGCCCAATTGCGGCCACCGGAGATCTTTTTCCCCTCCAGGTTCATGAACTGGTTGGCAGGCAAGTCATATGGTAGGTTAAGAGGGGTCCCTTCTTCCTCCGTGAATATCTTGACAAATTCTTTTCCCGCCCCTTTAAGCTGGGCTGGCCACATGGTGGCGTGGAAAAAGATATTATCCTTCCCGATGAAGTAAAAAGTTTTGGCGGAGACATCGGTCCACCAGTCACGCCATGCCTCCGGTTGCCCGGTAATTTTCGCCCATTCGATGGTGGCGGAGAGGTATCCGATGACGGCCTCAAACCACACGTACAGGCATTTGCCTTCCCAGCCATCCACCGGCACCGGGATACCCCAATCCAGGTCGCGCGTGATCGGGCGCGCGCGCAGACCCTCGCTTTCAATCTGCCCCAACGATTGACCAATCACCGTCTCGCGCCAATAACTCTGCCGGTCGCACAAGAACTTCTCCACATCGGGCTGCAGCTTCGAGAGATCGAGGAAATAATGCTTGGTCTCGCGAAGCTCAGGGATGGAGCCGTCCAGCTTGGAGCGCGGGTTGATTAGTTTTTCGGGCTCGAGCACATTTCCACAATTGTCGCACTGGTCAGAGCGCGCCCCCTCGAAAAAGCAGAAATAGCAGGTTCCTTCCACATACCGATCGGGCAGGAAGCGCTTTACCGCTGGAGAGTACCACTGTGGGCGCGACTCAGTATAGAGGAAACCGTTCTCATTCAACGCCAGGAACATGCTCTGTGCCACCTTGAAGTGGTTTTCAGTGTGCGTGCTGGTGAACAGGTCATAGCTGATGCCGGCTTTTTGGAACAGCTCGAGAAAATGGTTGTGAAAAAATTGGTACACTTCCTCCGCAGGCTTGCCCTCGGCATCTGCGCGCAGTGTGACGGGAGTGCCGTGTGAATCGGTGCCAGAGACCATCAAAACCCGATCCCCCTTGAGGCGGTGATAGCGCGCCACGATATCCCCCGGCAGGTGCGACCCGGTGATATTGCCCACGTGTATCTCTGAGTTGGCATATGGCCAGGCAATGGCGATGAGAATGTTGTCCGACATAATTTTCTCCTTTTGATTAATCATAACTGGTCTCTGGCATTTACCCGCATAAAAAAAGGCTGCCCTGGTTCGGGCAGCCCTTAATGTTTTATCCTGAGATGATTATTGGTCACCCTCAAAGCTGGCTGCCCAGGCGCGTTGAACGGTCTCCATCATGCTCATGGGCATTGCAAATGGGTGGTAGATTTGTCCGTTCATATAGCCAACCTTTTCGATTACCAAAAATGAGTCTAAACGGATGGGGGACTTTTGTCAAGATTTAATCGACTGATCTGAGGCAGGAAGCAACCATTATAGATATTCGCGTAGCAGCCTCGCTCGGTAAGGGTGGCGCAGCCTGCGGAGAGCCTTGCCTTCAATCTGGCGGATACGCTCACGGGTCAAGCCGAACTTGTGCCCCACTTCTTCCAGCGTATATGGGTGGCCATTTTCCAGACCAAACCGCAGTCGCAAAATTCGGGCTTCACGCGGTGAAAGTGTGGAAAGCACCTGTTCAACCCGTTCGCGCAGCATGTTCTCGTAGGTTGTTTGCGACGGAGAAGGTGTGATCGTATCTTCGACGAACATGCCCAGCTCGGTATCGTCATCGTCCCCTACCGGGCTTTCCAGCGAGACCGGGATGCGTGCGACCTCGATCATCCAGCGCAGCTTATCATGACCGACGCCCATTTCAAGGCACAACTCCTCCTGGGTGGGAGGTCGTCCATGCCTTTGCTCTAGCTTATGGGCAGCCTTATACATCATGCGAAGACGGTCGGTCATGTGCACCGGGATGCGTATGGTCCGGCTTTGGTCTGCAATCGAGCGCGTGATCGTCTGCCGGATCCACCAGGTGGCATAGGTGGAGAAGCGGAAGCCGCGCTGGTATTCAAACTTGGATACTGCTTTCATCAAGCCCAGGTTGCCCTCCTGGATCAGGTCCAGGAACGCCACCCCACGGCCGATGTATTTTTTAGCCACACTCACCACCAGGCGTGTATTGGCTTTGATCAAGTGCTCACGCGCCAAGACGCCATCCTGGATGTATTCTTCCAGCTCGCTGCGGTGTTTGCTCGACCCCTTGCCATTCATTTTAGTGAGCCTGGCCTTGCAATCCTTGGCACGCTCGATTCTCTGTGCCAGGTTGACCTCCTCTTCCAGGGAAAGCAGGGGGACGCGTGACATCTCTTTAAGATAGAGCCCGACACTGTCGTCGGCGGAGATATTTTCCAAGTTGGGGAGCAGTGGAGCTTCCAGAGTGGTAGGGTTGAAATCCAGGGTAGTGTTGTCCAGCTTGGTCAGGTCGGGTTCTGATTCCGTATCCTCTTCAATCACGATTTCTACCCCCTGCCGGTGCAGCAGCCCAAACAATTCCAACAGGTTCTCGTCGTCTTCTCCATCCCATGGGAAAACTTCGAGGATATCCCCCGTGGTCAGGTAGCCTTGCAAATCCGCTTTCTCCAGTAATGTATCGAGTGCTTCTACCTTTTGCGGATGTGGATTTGGATTAACCATTAATTCCCTCCTAATGTATGGTATGCCTATTTGTCTAAGAGTGATTTCAATGAGGCCAATCTGGGGTCACCATAGTCTTCCTCGTGATGACATGTACTTTCGTTCAGGTTATTCCCGCAGATAGGGCATAACCCCTTGCAATTCGGTCGGCACAATGGACTAATGGGGATCTCGAGTAAAATATAATCCCGCAGCACAGGAGCGAGGTCGATGATCCCCGACTCAGGCATGATTAAACCCGAATCAGTCATGTAACGCTGAGAAAAGGCGTACAATTCGGTGAAGTCGATATTCAGGATTTGCTGGAAGCTGGTCAGGCAGCGCACGCATTCGAGGCCGATCAAGGCTTGAAAGGTTACCTGCAGTAAGATACCTTGTGGGGTTCGGGTTGCTCTGACATTTCCGACCAAGCCACTTAAATGCAGGTCCGGAGGAATGTTTATTTGCGGGAGATCGAAAGGGATATCCCGGCTGAAGCCGGCAGATTGAGCAACAACAAAGCCGACATTCAGACGCAATGGAGAATGTGGGTCAGACACCGTGGTTCTATAGTCGTACTTTGAAAATTATCTTGAAAATCGCAAAGTAATTTATTAGATTATACAATTATTATAACATATTTTGTTGCCACAGGTAAGATAGAAATCTGTAGATTTACCCACATATGGGGTGTGGGTATAATGCGGATAGTCGATTGTTTGGAGGAATCTTATGCAGCGATTGCTCATCGCTACAAGAAATCCGGGAAAACTACGTGAAATACAATCCTTGCTGGATGGTACGGAAATCTCTCTCGTCACCCCGGATATGATCGGAGTTTCATTAGAGGTGAAGGAAACCGGTAGTTCCTATGAGGAAAATGCCGCACTGAAAGCCAGAGCATATGCCCGCCTGGCTAGCCTGGTCACCATGGCAGATGATTCGGGTCTGGAAGTCTACGCTTTGGGCGGGCAGCCGGGCATCCGCTCAGCGCGCTTCTCTCCCCTGCCGAATGCCACCGATGCTGACCGCCGTGCCTACCTGTTGGATTTGCTCCGCGGTCATCCCCAACCATGGGAAGCTCACTTCCATTGTACAGTAGCAATCGCCGCCCCGACTGAAAGGATCTATTATGCCCAGGGGAATTGCCCGGGTGAGATCATTCCCACCGAACGCGGCACGAATGGCTTCGGTTATGATCCGATCTTCTTGATCCCCGCTGCTGGGTTGACCATGGCGGAGCTTAGCATGCGAGATAAAAATCAATTGAGCCACCGGGCGGGCGCAGTTAAAGCTGCCTTGCCTGTTCTACATGCACTCCTCAAAGATTAGGCCCAT
>JBGOYO010000169.1:0-6630 GCA_041479715.1 Anaerolineae bacterium | reverse complement strand
TCACCTGGTCGGAATGTGCCCATGCGGATCAGCTCTGCCAGCTCAGAGGCCACCTGTTCGTACAAAAAAGCATCCTGGTCGGTTTTATCACCCATAATATCACCTGTTTTCCGGTACAGTTATTATTAATTAAAACAAGCACAGTTTTATTAATATACAACTGTTATGGTTACAATTTCAATTATTTGCATCTGTTATTATAATCAAATCTGGATAAAATAGGGGTTGGATATTGATTAGGAGATGAGATTATGTTAAACACCAAACAGAATGTGCACACCCTGACTGAGATTACCTTGGCGAAATACAAGACATGGAGCATTGAAGGTAACCGGCGTGGTGATGTGATCAGCTGCAAAAGTGGCACTCTTTGGGTCACCCAGGAAGGCGACTTCAAGGATTACATTATCGAAGCGGGCAGGAATTTTTGGGTAACCAGACCCGGCAGGGTCATCGTACAGGCATTGGATAACTCAAAGTTCAAATACAGCCTGAATGAAATGCAGGACCACATCGAGGTCAACCAGCAGCCGAATCGCCAATCGTCGAGCTCCCGCGTTAGCCATCGATAAGCAAGATCATTCCTAGGTCTCTTCGCCTCCTCCAAGGGCGAGACAAGATTGTTCGACAGGGCTGCCCGTTTGAGGGCAGCCCCCTTTTTATTATTCCTATTTCTTCCCGATCACGAATAGTGAGGTTGCCCCGTGGAAGCCCACCTGGTGGAGCCGTTGGCGGAGAGCTTCTCCGCGCTGTTGTAATTCGGAACCACCATCAAGCCTCATCGCACGATCGAGGTAACGGTCAATGATATCATCCAGCTCCTGGATTAATTCCGAGTCCTTCGGGTTTGTTTCCAGGTCTTTCAGGTCGTAGTACTCCTGAGACTGCAGACCCATCATTTCAGTTATCGCTACGATATCATCGCGAGTGTACGTCTCGTGATGATGGACTCCCTCGGCGGTGTCCACCGCCGCCCACCAATGGTGCAGCGCGACGTGGGTTTGTTGGGCATCTGTTTGACCATCACGATACATTTCACACATGATGAATTGACCACCAGGTTTACACACGCGCCTCATTTCAGACAGCACACTGGATAAATCTTCCATGTGGTGAAGTGAATTGGCTATACATACTGTGTCGAACTGGTTATCTGGGAATTCCATGCGGGAAGCATCCATTTGGAGAAAGTGAATATTATCTCGTACAAAGGCTTTACGGGCAGCATCCAATGTGCGCTGGTTGAGGTCGATACCGGTAATTTCTGTGAAGTCTCGGATGTTATCCAGCAGGAAGGTAATAAAGCCTCCGCTGCCTGTGGCTACATCCAGGATCCGCCCTGCGCAGATTGTGCTTAATACTTCTTCCACCGGATCATCGAAGCCAGTTCGACCATCCATTAAATCCATCCTCCCACAATCTACTATTTCATAGATAACTACAATACAAATACTGACCCTTATGGGAAAATGTTCATGGAAGGTTCCCTTTCTCACAAGGGATTAATTTCCAGCGACAGGAAATTTGACCCCAGATTGACTGAGAGTGGTGACCTCTAGAGCGTATGCAGAGAATTCTCAGGTTCCAATGGCGAGTTTTTCCCCCAGCTTATAGGCGCGTTCGAGCAGCTCAGGCTGGTTTAGTATATCTCCCTCCTCGTTCGCCGTCCCATAGACCATGCCTACGATGTCCGCCTTTATATAGCGGAACATATCTTGAAACGTCCGGATGGCATTGATCGCCCCGGAGGTGTAGGGGTCGTTATCGCCATAGGTTAATAAAATCCCAAACCGCTTCCCCTTTAGGGCAGAGCCCTGCGAGCTCTCTAGCGCATACCAACGGTCAATGAACAGCTTGGTCTGGGCGCTAATGGTGAACCAATAGATTGGGGATGCGATCACGATCGCATCAGCCTGACGCAGCCTGGGGTAGAGCAGCTGCATATCATCCCCAAGCACACACACCTCTGTATCCTGGCAGATATCGCAGGCATCGCAGGGATGGATGTCCATATTGTGTAATGAAAAGGTTTCGACCTGTGCTCCGGCGCTTTTTGCCCCTTCGGCGGCTTTATCAGCCAGGATGCTGCTGTTGCCTTTCTCCCTCGGACTGCCTTTGAAGACCAAGATTTGTTTGCCCATGCGCACCTCCACAATGATTTTACTGCTTTCCACTGGGTTGTGGGGCATGTGTGACAAAAATCATCCCTATATTAGTCAAACATCACCAATTAAGGTAAAATAATGACGTGGTGAGGCACCCTGAATGGTATTGTTAACCCGCGAACAAATAGAAGCCCGCCTGGTGGCTTTGCATCGCGCCAGTCTCGAGCTGGTCAGTGACCTATCCTTGGAAGTGGTCCTGGACCAGATCGCCCGGCTTGCGCGTGAACAAGCGGGAGCGCGCTACGCTGCCTTGGGGGTGTTGGATGAGGACGGCAAGTTGGTGCATTTCATCCCGGTCGGCATGACCTCGGATGAAATCCGCCAGATGGCCCACCCACCAATTGGCCTGGGGTTGATCGGTGCTATTGCCAGGGAGAGGAGTACCATTCGTGTCCCAGATATGTCCCAGGATGACCGCAGCGTAGGTTTCCCTCCCAACCACCCTCCAATGACTTCCTTCCTTGGAGTGCCCATCCTATCTGGGAACCGGCTTTTAGGTCAAATCTATCTAACAGATAAGGAAGATTACACCGAGTTCACCCGTGACGATGAACGTGTGATCGAGATGTTAGCGGCCTATGCTGCTGTGGCAATCGTTAACGCCCGGATGTATAACGACCTGGTGGAACGCGATAAGTCGCTCTCACAGCGCAATAAAGACCTCAAGCTGCTCAATGACATCGGTGAGATGCTCGCAAATACATTCGAGATCGACAAGATCCTTGATAAGACCCTCGACTATGTCATGTCATACCTGGATGTTGAAGCTGGCGAGGTGTTCTTAACTGAAGAAGATGGTTTATCTCTCCGCATGGCAATTCACCGGGGTGAAGATGCGGATGTTTTTTGGACCAAAGACCAATTCAGGCTGGGTGAGGGGTTCATCGGCCTGGTGGCTGAAAGCGGTAAGCCCCTTGTAACCAGCTCTCTCGAGCAGGACGTGCGTTTTTTACGCCGCCAGGTGGTAAATGCAGGTTTTCAATGCATGGCGTGTATCCCATTGATCGCCCATACCAACATCATCGGTGTTATGGGGATCGCCAGCCGAAAGATACAGCGCCTTGATCCGCGTGAGATCAACCTGCTGACCTCCATCGGGACATGGACCGGTATAGCCATCGAAAATGTGCGCCTCAACCAACAAGGTCGTAGGTTGGCAGTCCTTGAAGAACGTGAGCGCATTGGCATGGATCTGCATGACGGTATCATCCAGTCGATCTATGCGGTTGGATTGGCATTGGATTACGCCCGCATGGAGGTCGAAACGAATCCAGATAAAGCGCTGGTTAAAGTCGAACAAGCGATAGAAGGCTTGAACAGCACAATCCGCGACATCCGCACCTATATCATGGACTTGCGTCCCCGCCAGTTTCGCGGCGAAAACCTGATGGAAAGTATGCAGCGTCTTATCGATGAGACACGCACAAATACCGAGCTGGAAATCAGCCTCACAGGACCTGATACCGGTTCGGTGATCCTGCCGACTGCGATTTCAACTGCCCTTTTCCATATCTCACAGGAGGCATTGGCAAATGCGGCCAAGCACGCCGAAGCACGCCAGGTAAAAATGAGCCTGTGGACTGCTCCGGGGCGCATCCTGATGGAAATCTCGGATGATGGTGTCGGCTTTGACTTGAGCAATACCAGTCTGGAGCTTGGGCACGGCTTAGCCAATATGCGCACGCGGGCGCGCAAAATGGGGGGAGATATCGAGGTCAATTCTGAGCCTGGGAAAGGCACCTCGGTCCGAACCTGGATCCCACTGGATCAGAATGACGACTCTAACCAGCCGCAGCAACCCGAAGATTAAACATATCCGCCAGCTGCTCGGGCAGCGGAAGGAACGCGAGCGTAGCGGATTGTTCGTTGCTGAAGGTATCCGCCACGTAGGTGAGGCTGTTGCCGCCCACGCCCGTGTGGAGTCTATATGTTATTCTCCAGATTTATTAACCAGCGATTTTGCAAATAAGCTGATCGACGAGCAGTCACAACAAGGAACTCCATGTTTGGCCGTCGATGGTGATACCTTCACCGGAATGGCAGGTAAGGATAACCCTCAGGGGATCCTGGCGGTTATCCACATCCCCCAATTGAAGCTCGACTCGCTTTCCCCCGAGAACTTTCCATGGAGTGTCGCCCTGGTCGCACCGCAAGACCCGGGAAACATCGGTGTGATCTTGCGCACAATCGACGCGGTGGGTGCCAGCGGTTTGCTCCTCCTGGACGATCCCACCCATAACCAATACAGCACTGACCCCTATCATCCCAACAGTGTACGCGCCAGCATGGGGGCGATATTCTGGCACCCGCTGATTACTGCCAATTTTACTGATTTTGTGCATTGGGTCAGAACAAATGGGGTTAAGATTTATGGAACTTCGGCACATGCAGTCCAAGATTACCGCCAGGTAGATCAATTCGAACAGCCTATGGTCCTGCTGATGGGCAGCGAGCGTGAGGGGTTGACGCCTTCTCAGTCTGCTGTGTGCGATGTGATGCTGAACATCCCTATGCAGGGCCGCGTAACCTCCTTGAACCTGGCGATCGCCACCGGGTTGATGTTATATACGATATTTGAGCGAATGGGATGACCAGTCCGGAGGTATTGCTCTACCGGGCGGTGCTTCCCCCATCGACAATGAGCGCCGAACCGGTCATAAAACTGGAATCGTCGGATGCCAGGAACAGGACCGCGCGGGCGATTTCAATCGTTTCAGCGACCCGCCCGATCGGCAGGTCCGTCTTGCGTGCTTCAGCTTCGCTCACCCCACCGGATACTCGATAGTATCCTTCCTTTAGCCAGCGATCGACGAAGGTATCCCCCGGGCAGACAGCATTGATGCGGATGTTCTCTCCAGCATGGTCGATTGCCATGGCACGTGTCATCTGCACCACTGCTCCTTTTGAGGTGCAGTAGGCTACCACTGCCGGCGCCCCGATGAAAGCCCAATCAGAAGCGTTATTAATAATCACACCGCCACCCTGGGCGCGCATCACCGGAAGCACCAGCCTGCACATGCGCCATACTGCGGTGACGTTAAGCAGCATGGTATCGTCCCAATCTTCTTCTTTCGTTGTTTCAGCCGTCCCGCTGACCACGATGCCGGCATTGTTGAACAGGATATCGATCCGCCCAAATTTTGAAACTGTCTCAGCCACTGAATGCTGGCAATCTTCGACCTTGCGGTGGTCAGCCTGAATATAAAAGCTGTTGGTCTGTTGGGCTAGTTCTGCTCCAAGCTGGCTACGCCGCCCGGTAAACGCCACTTTCGCCCCTTCAGCGGCGAATAATTCCACCGTTGTTTTACCAATCCCACTAGTTCCCCCGGTAATCAGGGCAACCTTATTTTCGAGCCGCATGTTGGTCCTCAGCGGGCGGAAGTTGCGTTCTTAAAGACGTGCGACCAGCCCGAACCATTACATATCTTCCCGCGATCCGTAAATTCACCTGACAACTTGGTGCCTGAACCTTCGCAATGGGGGCATTTTCGGGATGGCTGCGCCACCAGCACACTTCCCTGGCCATTGCATACCAGGCAGATATCACCATATTGACCATACTTGCCCTTTCCTTCGCACCAGGCGCAAGTTTCAGGGGCATATTGCATCACCGGCATGACCATAGCTACTTCCTCCACGAACGATGTTAGGCTGACTTTGATGATTATACCCGAGGTTTAATTATGCCTTTGCATACAAGAATGAACAGATTGACGGATAGAGGATTGCATTAATAATATAAAACAAAATTGAATATATTCAATAAAATTGATAAATAATTTAAATATATTCATTGACAAATAAGAAATATTGTGTATAATTTTAATTACCTCGAATCCTAATGATACATAAAGGAAATACTGATGACTGTAAATACCGCTGTTGAAAAACCTAAGTCCTGGGCTCCCCGCTTTTTCACCATCTGGACCGGCCAGGCGTTCTCACTCTTAGGCAGCCAGCTCGTATCTTTTGCTGTCATCTGGTGGCTGACCCTGACCACCGGTTCGGCGACTATCCTGGCGACGGCATCCCTGGTCGGGTTATTGCCCCAGGTCGTCCTCGGCCCGTTCACCGGCACCCTGGTGGACCGCTGGTCGCGGCGCTTGATCATGATCATCGCCGACGGTCTAATAGCTCTCGCAACCGTCGGGTTGGCCGTTCTATTTGCCCTGGGACACATACAAATCTGGCAGGTATACGCGCTGCTTTTCGTCCGTTCGGTTTGCGGTGGTTTTCATGGACCTGCCATGCAGGCCTCGACCTCGCTCATGGTACCCAAGGAGCATCTTACCCGCGTTCAGGGAGTTAACCAGATGCTGCAAGGAGGCACGAGCATAATTTACGCCCCGCTGGGTGCGCTACTTCTGAAAGTGCTGCCGATGCAGGGAATTCTGGCAATTGATGTGGTCACCGCCATGATCGCCATCATACCCTTATTCTTCTTCCAGGTTCCTCAGCCTGAGCG
>JBGOYO010000168.1:0-6691 GCA_041479715.1 Anaerolineae bacterium | reverse complement strand
CCTTGAATTCCGGCCCGAGGGTACGCGCAATAATGATGCTGGTTGCGAATCGACCGACGAAACTGATGATAGAGGCAACAAAGAGTAACGATGTGCCCGCTATTAAGCCGGTCTGTTTATTCATATTCGTTATTATAATCGAGTAAGAGTTTCCATCCTTCCAGGCTGATCGTCTGCATGACTTAGGTTTGATCTGGGTGGAGTACTTTGTTGTTCAAGTACAACATCCGCCTGGACATGTATCGGTCAACAATTCTGCTTTCCAAGCTCTATGGCGCCTGATAAAATTGGTAATATTAGCTTCTTTGTGGGTTAAATTCAGATTATCTGGAGAATATCATGGATGAGAAAATGAAAGCCACCGCTTTGGCAAGTCTGAATGATGAGCTGAATGGCGCTTACCTATATGACGCCCTTTCTAAGGTTGAGAAGGATCCCCGCCTGGCGGAAGTTTACCGCCGTATGTCTGCCGTGGAAAGCCGGCACGCGGCCGAGTGGGTGGAACGCTTGAAACCTGACGGGGTGACCACGCCCAAATTCAGACCCGATTGGCGCAGCCGCACGCTGGCTTGGGCGGCCAAACGTCTGGGAGTGGCAGCCGTCCTGCCTACCATCATGGGTAACGAGCAGAAAGACACGCGCAAATACGCCCAGCTCCCCGGTAGCGCTGGAATGGCAGCGGACGAAGCCTCTCACAACCGGATGCTCAGCCAGGTAGCCAGCACCATGCAAGGGGGGATGGCGGGAGGTGCCCTGGCTCAGCTTGAAGGCAGGCACCGTGCCGGCGGCGGCAATGCCTTGCGGGCAGCCGTGTTGGGAGCGAACGATGGTCTGGTCTCCAATTTGAGCCTGGTGATGGGTGTGGCGGGCGCTCAGATGAGCAATTCGGCTATCCTGGTGACGGGTATGGCTGGTTTATTGGCTGGCGCGATCTCCATGGCGCTGGGAGAGTGGCTGTCGGTGCAGAGCTCACGCGAGCTTTACCAACACCAGATTGGGATCGAAAAAGCCGAGTTGGCGGCAGCCCCGCAGGAGGAAGCCGAAGAGTTGGCCTTGATCTACGAGGCGCGCGGCTTACCGAAGGAAGACGCCCAAAGTATGGCTCAGCATATCATTTTAGACTCAGCCTCCGCCCTTGAAACCTTAGCGCGCGAGGAGCTCAGTATTGACCCCTCCGAGCTGGGTGGCTCTGCCTGGGTGGCTGCACTGACTTCATTCTTTTTGTTCTCCGCTGGAGCGATTGTCCCCGTGATACCCCATATTTTCCT
This sequence comes from Anaerolineae bacterium, assembly GCA_041479715.1. Lineage (GTDB taxonomy): Bacteria > Chloroflexota > Anaerolineae > Anaerolineales > UBA4823 > FEB-25. Next base: position 5,423 of record JBGOYO010000168.1, on the reverse strand, counting down.
CAGCGGTTTTACTGCCGTGATTGTCAGTTTGATAATGAGCGCCATCGGGTTATTCGTTATTGGTTCAGGCACCACCCTGTTCACCGGCCGCAAAGTGCTTTTTTCTGGCACCCGCATGGTGCTGTTCGGCCTGGCAGCCGCCGCGGTCACCTACGGGATCGGACGGTTGATCGGGGGGAGGATAGTCGGGTAGCGTAGGCTAATAGCTCAGAATATATCTGATTTTGATTCTTAGCTTTTAGCTATATTTACTGGCTCGTCTTCGGTATACACACGTATGCCGCCCCACGCGCATCTATAAAAACCTGTTCTGGGGTCACCGTGATGCGCATGATGATATTCTGGCAGCCTGGGCAGCGTAAAATATAGCCCGGGTTTTCAACGAATGCCCACAGACTGCCCATCTCCCCGTGACGTCCACAGGTTGCACATTCGACGGGGGCGACCGTCATCTCAGCATAAAACAGCTCGTGCAGCAGCCCTGCCAGAGCATTGCCATCCAACATCAAAGATTGGATTCCCTCAACAAACACCGTATCCATCGATAACCTCCCTTTATGTACCTCCGGTAGGACCGAAACGCTCGGTGCGGACCTGGTCAGGTGGGATACCAAGCGCCACCAAACCGTTGGCTACTCCCTCCACCAATGCCGTCGGACCGCAGATATACGCCTTAAGCTCTTTCCCGAGCGGCACGGCAACTTCCTCCAGCATGCGCATGTCGATCCGCCGTCCATAACCTTCCCAACCCGCTGGCTGCTCGCGCGTCAGTGTATGGAATACATCCAGATTCGCGTGATGCTGGCGCAGCTGATCCAATTCCTGGCGGTAGATAATATCCTCAAAGGTCCTGGAGCTATAAAGCAGACGTACCGGCACGCCTGAGCCGGCAGCACGCCAGTGGCGGATCATCGCCATCAGCGGCACGATACCTGAGCCACCCGCTACCAGTAGCAGCGGACCTCCCATGCTCGCCTCCCAGACGAAATACCCTCCGATTGGACCGCGCAGCTCCACCTGGTCTCCCATGATCAATACATCATGCAGGTAGGTAGAGACCTCACCCTCCTCCAATCGCTCGACTGTCAGCTCGATCTCCCCTTTCTGTTCAGGGCTTGAGCCAATCGAATAACTGCGCTGAGTCTGGTAACCATCTGGCGCAGTCAACCGCACATCATAATGCTGCCCGGCCCGGTGAGGCACCCAATTGGGCAACGCCAGGGTAAAAGTCTTGACACTCGACGTCTCCAGACGCACCTTGACCACGGTGGAAATTTGCCACTCCAACGCCCTCGCCACCACTTTGTCCTTAATCAGTTCGATCTCCATAATAGCGTTCTTCTTTCCACGGGTCTCCGTGATTGTTGTAGCCCAGCGATTCCCAAAAGCCGGCCTGATCTCGTTCGGTCAGGGTCAATCCGCGCACCCACTTGGCGCTTTTCCAAAAGTAAAGCGCCGGTACAACCAGGCGCGCCGGACCGCCATGTTCAGGTGCCAGGGGAGCACCATTATATTGGTAGCCGATAAAAGCCTTCCCATCAATAATCTCTCTCAATGGCATATTGGTTGTATATCCGCCATCACAAAATGCCAGCGCGTAATGCGCATTCGGGTCCACCTCCACAGTCGCCAGCAATGTATCCACCGACACTCCTTCCCATTGTGTATCCAGCTTTGACCACTTGGTCACACAGTGGATGTCGACTATGTAGTGTTGCCTAGGTAGCAGCTGAAACTCATCCCACGACCAGCGCACTGGCTGCCTGACAAGCCCGTTGATCTCAAAGTTCCACCGCTCCAATGGCGTGCGGGGGGTTGGCCCGGCTGACAACACGGGGAAATCGCTGGTCACATATTGACCCGGTGGAACCCGGTTTGGAGGTGCATCCTGACGGTGTTTACCAAGAAAGCCCCGTGATTGAAAAAGTCCACTCATATTTTCCTCCCTGTGATTAATTCTGACAATTACGACATATTATATCATATTAGGTGTATAATACTGCCGTCCTGGCTGGCGGTAAGGTTAATTCTCTATGATAACCTTCCTCACGGCTGACAGGTATACGGTCCGGAGGCGTCAATCATCTGGAATAGCCGTTTTATCAGCCTGGATGAGCAGGATTGATAAAAATGGTTCTTCAATCATAGATCGTAACGAACAAAATGACCGAGCAGAAAACAGACAACCTGCCCATCCTTTTGTTTCTAGACCAGCCCGCCTTTGAAGCCTGGCTCCAGAACCACCAATCTGATGAGAAGGGTGTAAGACTCAAGCTCGCCAAAAAGGGTTCAGGTGCAACGTCCATTGATTATGCAGGGGCAGTTGAATCCGCCCTGTGCTATGGTTGGATCGATAGTCAGGCTTTATCCCTGGATAACCAGTATTACCTGCAAAAATTCACTCCCCGCAAATCGAGAAGCAAATGGTCTAAATTGAACCGCGAAAAAGCAGAAGCACTGATCGCTTCAGGCCGGATGCAGCCGTCCGGATATCGCCAGGTGCAGCTGGCTAAGGAAGATGGTCGCTGGGAGGCCGCCTATGACCCGCAAAGCCAAATCGCTGTTCCAGAGGATTTTCAAATTGCGTTGGACGAAAATCAAAAGGCGCAGGAGTTTTTCTCCACGCTAAACAGCATCAACCGGTACGCCATCCTGCACCGGCTCCAGGATGCGAAGAAGCCCGAAACCCGGGCCTCACGCATCAAGAAATTCATTGATATGTTGGCCAACAACCAAAAGATCTACCCGTAAGACAGAGACTTGCCTAAATCAACTTCCTCCCTGATACAGCTGATCTGTCTTAGCTGCCATGATGAAGTCATTCAGGTGCAGGCTTCTGATCTTGTGCGTCCACCAGGTGACGGTCACTTTTCCCCATTCCGTCAATATGGCTGGATGGTGGTCTTCTTCATTAGCCGCCTGTGCCACTTTGTTGGTAAACGCAATCGCCTGATTAAAATCTTTGAATGTGAATACCTTTTCCAGGCGTAATTCAGCGTCTTTATCATAAACCCGCCATTCAGGCACTTTCGATTTATATTCACTGATTTCACGGTCAGCAAGCCGCGGGGTGCTGGCTGTGATTGCACTGCAATGCATCTGTTCTAGTTCAGTCATAGGAAATCCTTTTTTATTCATTTTTTTCCGGTGTATAGGGAGCCTGGCGGTCAATGTTGCCCACGAAATCCGGTAGATGGGTGTGTCCCAGCATCTGCCGGATGGCCAGGTTCTCACCAGTGTGATACCAGTAATGATAGATCGTTCGCTGCAGCAGGTTCCCAAACATCCGTTGTAATGGTTTCCCATCCTTGATCACCTGCTCCAGAAGTTTCTCACTTGTCAGGCTTTCCAGCCAAGGGTCGGCAGCGTGGGTAATTCTCCGCCAATAGCTGAGCACCTCTCGCAAGGGCGGCGTGGAGCATGGAGCGCCGTAAGCATAGGCCTCCTGGATTTCAGGATACGGCAACAGCCCCTGCCCAAAATACAGGAAGTATCTTTGTTCCTGCCAAGCCAGGTGACCCACATTCCAGCTGATGCAATTCATCGGCATCAGGCGTTTCGTGGCGTCTTCCTCCGCTAAACCCTTGAGTGCCCGTTTGAACTCATCACGGGTGAACTTCAGCTGAAATACCAGTGGATGGATGCCTGCCATCGATTTCCTCCTAAAGCACATGCCCTCGTGTAATCGAGGGTTGGAAATATTTCGAGCCAATTATAATCTCATTCATCCGGTTTTCTGGAACCATTTGCCATGACTCCAATCCCCAAAGTCTATGGCTCGCCTCTGCTCGTAGAAACCGTCACTGAGAAAACTCACCGGGTTGCATGGAATCCAGATTGCGTGTTAAACTCAATAGCCATGAACCAGTGTAGGGTATCACAATCTCTGCTGGTCTGAGAGAATGCAGCATTATGTACTATTGGAGCCGCACAGGCAGTTTCGTTGATATCGCCAGTTTCATCATCCTGTGTGCCCTATGGGCAGCCGGAGGGTTTTTCATTGCCGGGCACAGCTTTAACCTTAAGCACAGGGAAAAACTAGCTGCCGGGCTTGCCACCGGCTTCCTCCTTTACATCGTATTGAGCAACCTGCTCGCCCAGGTCCTTCCTCTGACGGCTGCATATTGGTCAAGCGCGGGGATTATCTTCCTTACCGGTCTTCTCCTGGCACTGCTGAGCAAAAAACGGTCGCTCTTCAACCTCAAAGCATTGAGCGGCTGGCCATATATCGTTACCCTTGGCGCAGTGATCCTGGGTTTCACCTTCATTCTACGCGGATTGGCCATTTTCGACGATTACTATCATCTGCCTATGATCTCCGTGATGGCTACTGGAGATATCCCGCCCCACTTCTACCTCGACCCTACCCTCCACCTGCCCTACCACTATGGTTTGCAGGTGTTTGCAGCCAGCATGGTCAGGTTGGGAGGCTTCTTCCCGTGGAGTGCCTGGGATATCAGCCGTGCCATCGTTTTCGGCTTTACAGTCATCTTAGCCTGGCTGTGGATCCGGCGTCTGACCGGGAAGCAGCTGCCGGCGTACTTGGGCAGTGGTCTGCTTATCTTTGGCGGGGCTTCGCGCTGGCTGCTCTTGCTCATCCCCACCCCAATGCTCGCCAGGATGGGCGCCAATTTGCACATGGACCTCTCCGGGCTGGCCGCGGGTGGCAGCCTGGTGGCAGATCTTGCCAGCCGCTGGCCCTTGGACGGCGGTGGGCCATTCCCATTCCCCTACGCCTTCGCCAGCGGTATCCTCGAACCCCTGAACATGCAGCTGGGGGCCACCGGCGCCATGTGGGAGATGACCATCCTGCTGCTCCTGCTCATCTGGAAGCCGCGCAAGACCTCCCTGGTAGGCACCCTGACACTCAGCCTGGTATTAGCCAGTCTGGCGTTAAGTTCGGAGAATGTATTTGTATTGGTGGTTGCGGGAATGGCGATCATTATAGTGATCGACCTGCTGCGTAAGCTGAGACTCCACCGCCCGGATAAATTAAGCACCTTGAAAACCTGGGGGATTCCACTTGGTGTAAGTATCTTGCTGGCATTATTCCAGGGTGGGTACATCACCGGTGCTTTCATGAGCGTCATTGCCGGTTTTACCGGGCGGAGCTATCCCATGGTGACCACCGACTTCCAGGGTTTCAGCCTGCGCTGGCCACCTGCGGTGCCCTCCGGTCATTTTGGGCCGCTCTCCCTATTTGACCCCGGGCAAATCGTGATCATGTTTGCCGAAGCCGGGCTGGCGTTGATCCTGCTGCCGGTGTCGGTCATTTATTGGTTGAAAAAGCTGCGTCTTGCTGACCGCCTGCCTCAAGCCCTGGCGGCCGGATCGGTTTTGAGCCTGCTCTTTCCGGTATTCTTCCGTTACGGTCTGGATTTTGATATCACCCGCCTGGTTGCAGCCGCCCTGTGGCTGAGCTT
>JBGOYO010000167.1:0-6701 GCA_041479715.1 Anaerolineae bacterium | reverse complement strand
TGAAAAAGCAGGCCCTATACAGGGTATTAATAGGGTAATGTTCGGGGTATTTTCCCGAAGGCCGTATTGTTGCCAGATTAATGCGATACAAATGTTTTCCAAACAACGATGATGCGGACCAAACCGGATCAAATTCGAGTGTATCGACGACGTAAGCCAAGTTTATTTTACCCAGGATCAAAAATACTTTGATTTTCCCATCGGGCACGATAAAACCAACACGCTCCTTGTCAACAATTGTGTGGTTGGTTTCCCGTAATCCGTCAACTTTTACAATTAGGTCAGCAGTGTACCTCACGGCAAGTTTCCAGCGGTAAAAATGATTATCGGTTGGGGATTATGTCTGATCCATCAGGGCTTGAGTAAATCGAGATGGAAGGAGTAAGTCGTATCGTAATGTGTTCCAATGACCACACTGATATCACCCGAGGTCATGTTATACACCGATGACCATTGGGTGGTGCTTTGCTTAACCTCCGAAAGCAGCTGCATGGCAGATTGCGGATCAAGCTGACCGTTCACTGTGCTGAGCCGATTTGAAATGGTGCTGTAGCGCCAACAGCCGCCATCCCCTTCCGCGATGCAGCGCAGGTGGTTTGTTGCCAGGTGCCAGGGATCTTGGTTGGGGATTTGTACCATGTCACCCTGATAGAATTCGACCAGGACGGCTTTTCCACTAGGATCGGCGATAAGGTAATGGATGGGCGGACCGCCGCCGAAAATGATATTATATTGTTTGAAAATCCCTAGAGCTTCGTCCACATTCCGGGCGTGGTCAAGGATCTGACGGATGATACCGACCGAGCCAATGTTAGGCCTGGAGCGGTCATAACTGGCATCATCTGCATATTCGTCCGGCACGGCAGCCATGGCAACCGTTAGCCCATATTCATTCATCCCATCGAACGGCAATGAAGGAGAGGCAAGTAAATCAGTCCGTTCTGACAGGGTCAGATCATCCAGTGTTTTTGCGGCAGTGGGATCGATGCCGATGAAGGTCAGATTGACCATGCTAACCGAAGCAAAGCCATCGGGTGGGTCGGTGAAGACCAGCAGGGATGGGCTGAACTCCCAATCAAAATTACGCCCATATAACTTGTCACTAGCTTCGCCCAGGGCAGCAAAGAGGGAACAAGAGAAATCGTAGTCCGCCGGCAAAATGGAGCCGGTAGGTGGGTAGGAATAATCGCCAACGTAATGCATGATATAAAAAGGATAATCGTCGAGTTTTTGTAGGCTGCGTAAGGTTGCGGCGGCATCGGGGGACAGGTTACCCAGGCTTTCGGAGGGAACATGTGAGGGTGGCAGTGACGTGCCAGTGAGCGCCTTTCCGCTGCATGCAGCGAGAAGGAACAACACAGCGATCAAGACTATTAGCCGCATGATAGCAGTCTGGCGGGTTGCCTTCATTTTAGCCTCTCATTTCCAATCCCTGCCTGTACACCAGTGAACCAGATCGCGGATGCCATTGATGGGGCACAATCCGTGAGTGGGGCGGTGGGGTATGGTCATCAAGTGGTCCACTTTATCCCTCCGGGTGGATTCAAACAAAGGCGGGTGTCTGTAATCGATACCATTACGACTCGTGATGGGTTCATTTTTTGACGTGAGAGATTTATTTTCACTATACAGCAAAATATATGGGATGGCAAGCGCGAGAGGTTTGAAGGCTGGGTTCGCTGATCCCAGCTACAATAGAGCGCCCACCCCGTAAGTGTATTCGGGATTCATCATCCCGAACAAGGAAAATGGGGGGAAGCTGGAACACCGGAATCAACGATCCCGGTTACAAAAGAGACCCCATCCCGAAAGTGTATTCGGGATTCATATGGCAGAAAACGGAAGATAGGAGATAGGTCGATGACCGAGATCACTAATCGCGGCTATAAAGGGCACAACAAGTTTGGTTAATCCAGCAGCAGAGGTTTCATAGGAGCCCATTGGTCCGCCCAAACCGTTGGAACCATCTCTTCCATTATCAGCGCAGGGAAAGTGGCTGCCATTAATACCCTGTCATCACGCTCAAGATTGTACAGGATAAATGGGACGACCCAGTACGGAGGCCCTGAGTGCTCCTGGCTATACTTTCCGGCGGCTTCACTGATCCGTCGCTGGTTTTCCAAGGACATCACTGCATTAAGTGTCGCTTCCGAAAAATAGCGTTCTTCCAATTGGATGTGGGGTTCCCAAATCTCTGAAATCTTGCGCAGGGTATCTACAATTGATAATAATCCCTTATGGGCATCCTCGGAAAGCTCTGCGATGACGGGTGGCAATGGAGTCAGTAGGCTTTCAATTTGATTGTGATCAGAGGCTAACTTGGCATACGGGGCCGACGGAATTATGCTACGAAACTCAGGAAAAGCGAATATATCTTCAACTGTGTGATGTGAATCCAAAACCGATGCCAGGCTGTGGGTGTAGCTGGAATACCCTTGTAACGTTTGAGGCTGTGGGAATCCTGACTGTAGATATTCCCTCCCCCTGACCAGGCAGACATTGATCCCACGTGTGATCACCTTGTGGATGCGTATCAAGTCAGCTGCGAGGTTGGGGGTTGTGGGTTCCATATATATTCTCCGATATTCACACTATTTGATCGTCGAGAAGGACCAGATCGTAGGTATAAATGATAAAAATTTTAGATATCAAGGAGGGAGTATTGTATAATAATTGCGGGTTGGGTACCGATAATTACCATTGCTCCCACCTACCGACTCATATTCTTAATATACCTTACTCATCCGCCAGAAACAGGCATTTTGGTTAAATAAAAGATGAGAACGACCCAACCAATGGTCGGTCAGGTTATGGATCCATCTTAATAACCTGGATCATCGAATTAGAATGAGATTGTTGGGAGTAGCAAGTCGGGTATTATCTGGTAGCCATATATATAAAAAAGGCAAGAAAAGCAAAACCGAACAAGTAGGGGATGATCAACGGTCGGGCAGACCGCCAAAAAAGGGTTTTTATCATCTCTGGCTTGCTGAGATTGCTGATGATTAGCGGAACAATCGCCCCAGCAGACATCGAAATTGCTCCTTCACCCTTTTCGAGCTTCCCCAAAACGAGGATTTCTTCTTCGATGGTGATCAAACGCTCAAAAACACGCAGCCTGGGATTAAACCCCAAAAAACCTTTGGTCCGTACGCCAAGGTTTTCCAGGAACGCTTTTGTGTCTTCATCAGGTTTTTCCTCAACGGATTCATTATTTATAACAAAATCTGTATTCTGATCCTTGATCTTGATCCTGCCAGTCATATCGTCAACTTGAATAGCACCGGCTGACTCTTTATGCACCGTCCGCCACCGGCCTCCACCCCTGCCACGGTTCTGATATTGTTGGACTTCCAGCTGCCAATATGCACAGTCGGAATTACTAAACCGGCTTTTAATCGGATCACCCTTCACCTTACCTGTCACTTGAACCCATCCCTGACCAGGCAACGCACTTATCCAGGTGATGGGTATACGCCAACCCAAGAAAATTTTCCACAGGGTACCCGCAGAGTAGATTAACGGACCGATAAATGCTGAGCCTATGATAAGCCAGAGAAACCAATTATTCATTTTGCTTTCCCCTTAAACACATACAGAGATAGAAATCGTTTGAGGAAAATATCGATTGGTGAGAAGCCTGTTAATAAAAGAGGACTAATTGAATTAAATTATAGCATGTTTGTTTATATGCCTTTTTTTGAGCGGTAGGATGGATCGATACTCGCATGTTCGAGGTGATTGGCACTGCGTCTATCGGTTTTGTTGATTTCACCGATGCGCCAGGTGTTGAACTGGTAAATTAAGGGATAATTTGGTCTATTGGCAGAATTAAGGCTTGTATTGGCAGCTTCTTCACGTTAAGATAATATCGAGGATTGGCAGGAATGGACATCTATTACAATTCGGTTAAGGGAATCATCCGCATCTTCCAGACGATATTTTTACAAGATTGCCATGTAAATCGTGATGTCACCCCACCCCTTGGGGCAAAAATAATTGCCGGCAATCATCTCAATGCCACTGACGGCCTGTTCCTACCGTTTGTTTTCCGCGAAAAGCTGCATTTTTTCGTCCAGGGTGATCTCTTCGACATTCCATTCGTCGGCTGGCTGCTGGCTAAAAGCGATCAGATCAAGGTGCTCGCGGACAATAAGCTGCTTGCATTGGAAAAAGCAGAAAAATTGTTGAAACAAGATAAGGTGATTGCAATTTTCCCGGAAGCGCGATTGAACCCGGAAAGACAATTAATTAGAACTGGAACAGGCGCGGTGCGGTTATCGCTCCTGACCGGGGCTCCGATCATTCCAGTTGGCTTTTATGTCCCAGCAAAGTACCTGCACTATATCGAACGACAAAGGAAGGATAGAATTTCGAAGGGTCACTGGCAGACCCACGGTCAGTGTTACCTGCACATTGGCTCGGCCTGGCTGCCTGGTGAGGAGCCAGGCGGAGAAACAAAGCCGACTGACCGGAATGTGTTGACCAGGAGGTTAATGGAATTAATTGAAACCCAGGCGTTGCTGGCCAGGCAGGACTACTCCAGAGAGGCTGGTCTGCCTGTAGACGACAGCACCAACAATAACCAGGTTTGATATTTTTTGATTTACCGTTTGCTCAGCAATATTCCTAGAATAAACATCAATCAAATACTAGCAACCATTTGATCCAGCCATCCTGTGGGGGTACGATTGGAGGCAGATCTTTCAATGGCGCCCAGAACAGCTCGAAAATAGTGTAGTCGACTGATACGGTCCACCTGCCAGGGGTGGGGTTTGGGGCATTGAACAGGTAGAAATGGCGGATGCGCACACTGCTGAGAGCATCATCAGGAACCCAACCTGTGAGGATATAAGTGCTGTACTGCGGATCGAGGTAACGGTCTGTTTCCCCGAAACACACCTGGGTGAATCCCGCTTCGTGACGCAGGACCTGTACTGGCAGCCCGGCGCGGAAGTGGGCCCAATCATAGCTACCGATATCAGGGCGGGAATAGACTGAAGTGCGATGAGTTACCAGATTGTAACCGGGTGGCGGGGGGTCCTCTGCCTCTCCCAGAGAGCGTTCGAGCACCAAATCAGAAAGCCCGGTCTCTTCGAGAGCTTCTCGACGGGCAGCGGATAAGGGCTCTTCACCCGGATTGACCGTGCCAGCAGGGATCTGCACCCCTACGTTGGGATGGTTGAATAGTAGAAGCTCCTGTCCAGACTTTTGGAAACGGGTGATGAAACAGGTGACTTTGTGGACAGGGGAGCTCATAAGGCCGTAAAATTGATATCTACGTAGGGAATATCATCCGAAATGCGCGTAGATCGATTGCGCATGAATTTTCCCACCCAGCTGCCGGGTTTAGCTGCGTCAACGAGATCAAAAAGATCTGCGTAGATGCACAGCTCTTTGAGCTTCAGGAATTTGGGAATCTGCTCCTGCCAAAACCTGGGCAGGTCGTATTCCTGGCGGTATCCGGACAAATAGCTGGTGAGGAAGCGACGGGCGAAGCTCTGGCTCTCTTCTTCCGTTGAAGCATTGTAAAGCACCAGCACGTCGAATAGTGCCATGGCGATATCCATGGCGAACCAGCCGTAAACACAGTCATCGAAATCAATGATCGTCATCTGCCCATTCGGCTGGATAAGGAAGTTGGCGAAGTGCAGGTCATCGTGGATCAGGCCGAAATCGGTGGGAGTGGTTGGGAGTCGTTGCAGCTCGGTGATAAGGTTAACGAGTTTATCTCGTGCAGGGTCGGAAGAGTGTGCAAGCTTTTCGGATGCTTCGCGAACCTCGTAACCATCGAACCACTGCGGGCGGGTGTGGGCTGGGCGGGACGGACGGTAGCCGGCAGAAATATGGTGCATCTTGCCTGTAGCCTGACCGATATTTTGGAATAGAGCATCATTCCACTCGCTGGGTGGAATGTTCTCTGCCAGATTACCGTCGACCTTTTCGAAGGCGGTGAGGGTGTAGGGGGTGCCGTAGTGCATTAGCCGTTCCATGAGGTGATTATTGACGGACAGTAAGGGCGCACTAACCGGTGCTCCGTGCAGGGCTAGGAAGTTCACCCATTCGAGCATACTCAACGTCTGGTTTACGGGGCAATCCTCCACACCGATGCGCAGGATGGCGATTTTTTCGCCTTGAGGGAACTGGTAGACGGAGTTATAGTTCCCGCCGGAGAGGGGGACAAGCTCCTCTAACGAAGTATTATATAGATTGCAGGCTAGTGTGAGTAGCAGGGTATCCATATAGTCGTAAAGTATTGTACCAGCAAGATTGGGACACGATATGGACGAATAAGCGGTTGGAGCACGAGCTCCACGAAAAGTGCCTGAAAGACGTGAAGAAGAACGCAAAAAACAAAATACTCCTTCTCACCTGCTCCATTTTGATGTTTTTAATAATGTCGGAGGATAAGAATACAATCCATTAGCAGGGAATATTCTCAACTATAATAGGTTTACCCTCATGATTACGGAGCTGTTATGACAACTTATGCGCTTGTGATTATTAACGGGCGAATCCTGGACGGATGCGGGAATCCCTGGTATTGGGGCGATCTGGCTATTGAGCAGGGTAGGATCGTCGAAATCGCCGCGAGGGGGACGTTACAAGGAAAGCATATTATCGATGCTGCCGGTCGATTCATTGCGCCGGGGTTTATCGACATCCATACCCATTCAGATTTATCGATTCTGGTCAACCGG
>JBGOYO010000166.1:0-6739 GCA_041479715.1 Anaerolineae bacterium | reverse complement strand
GGTTTATTTGTTTTTTGTAGGGGCGGGTCTCTTTCGAGTTGATAGAGAGAGATGTCTATTGATTGTTTATGGACAATATTGGATGATATGAAGACCCGCCCCTACGGATGATCACGAAATTCCTCCAGCAGCTCGGCTGCCGTGGAGAACAGGTCGCGCTGCTTTCCGCGTTCCCTGGCAGCCTCCACCACTTCGGGAGTCAGGCTGGATGCCATCTCCTTGATGGTTTTCCCCGCCACGTCCTCGAACCAGGGTGTCTTCCCGCACATGGCGTGTTCATCAATCAATCCGCACAGCTCCACCGCCCGTTCCACCTGTCCGGTGTTTGCCAACACTAATGCCACAGTTGGCAGGGTGAAGCTAAGCGAAGGGTAGCTGTGCAGCTTTACTCCGGTCTGTAACGCCAGCAACAGCAGCTCTTGCGCTTGCCTGCCCTGCCCCAGTTTGATGAGGGCCAGGCTCCATGTACCTGCTGCCCATGCCCAATTAGTTAAGTCACCAGTTTGCTTAATGAAAGTAGCGGCTTTTTCCAGGAAAGGAGACGCCTGCTCAACATGTCCTTGTGCCAGGGCAACTCCTCCCAGGGCATAATAGTTACATGCCTTAGCAAATATGTCATTAAGCTGGTTTTCCAGCTCCATGTTGCTTTGTGCCATCACCCGTGCTGTTTCGTATTGGCCAAGGAACATTTTAATAATACTCCAACGTGAACAGTCATCACATAGGAGATATCGATCCTCCATATCTTGCAGGTGGGGTATATTTTCTTCATAGGCTTTGTCGGCTTCTTCCCACTGGCGCCCGAACCATAAGATTAACCCCAACGAGCTGAGACCAAATTCATAGAAGGTCCGGTCGCCCAGTGATCGATAGATCTGGGCGCTCTCACGGGCGGCTTGCAAGCTGACATCAACATTACCCAGATTGATTGAGAGTAGACTTAAATCTCGAAGCACCAATGCTATGTGAAACGTATCGCCCAGTGTGCGCAATTCAGTCAGGGCTTCCTGATAGAATCTTTCAGCTTCGTGAAACTCAGTCTGATAATGTTTAATATTGCCAAGTGCCCATAGAGATAGTCCTTGATAGCGGTGATTGCCTGTCTGCCGAGCCAGGTCCAGACTATATTGGGTAAGCTGGACAGCTCGCATCGGATCAGATCCTTCTATATATAAACCTAACTGATAAAGCATCCAAATCATATCCCGCCGCACTTCCTCTCCGGCTTGCTGTAGACTTTTCAAGATCCGGATGCATTGTTCTAGCGTCTGACGGATGTTTGATTCATCAAACCATCCGGTTCCTGACCTGAAAAAAAGACATTCGTAGGCGAGCAATAAGGCTTTCAGGTGCTGCCCTTGTGGGTTGAGTTCAGTCATGCCCTTCAGCATATCCAGGGCCGCCTGGTAATCGTGCTCTCCTTCCACTAGACGTGAACGGATAAGATAATACCGACCCATTCCCTGCAAAGCCTGAGATAATCCCGCCAGGTCTTGCTGCTGGCACGCCCATTCCCAGGCAAGATGCAGATTTGCGAGCTCATGGTCCATCTCCGCGAGTGCATCTGCCTGCCCGGCACCTTCCTGCTCTACTTCCCATCGCTCCAGTGCTTGAATGAAGTAGCGGCAGTGGCGTTGGCGCAGATTGGATTCCATGCCCTGTGCTCTGAGTTTATCCAGCGCATACTGCCGCACCAGCTCGTGCAGGTCATAGCGCTCTTGCTGTGAGTCGTATCGAACCATGGAATGCTCCACCAGGGCCTCCAGCACCTCAGGTGTGGCTTCAGCCACCTGCCGGGCTGTCTCAACCGTAAAGCCTCCCCGGAAGACAGCCAAACCACTGAAAGCAGATTGTTCATTCTCGGTAAGCAGACGATATGAATGGTCGAACACCGCCCTGATACTCCGGTGGCGCTCCGGGATGTCCTTGTACGAGACCCTCAGGTCTTCTGTCCCGCTCTCGATCGCGTTTGCCACCTGATCGATCGACCGTCTTCGAACCGCAGAGGCTGCCAGCTCGATCCCCAGCGGCAGACCTTCCACCAGCTGGCAGATGCGGGTCATGCTGGGTAGATCGTCCTCTATTATTGAATGGCGCGGCTTTACCTGGTGCAGGCGCTGTTGAAAGAGCATCACGGCTTCATAGGCAACCAGGTCCTGCTTGCCTTTCCCGGTCGGATAGGACAGCCCATTCACCTCGAACACCCACTCCGCGAGCAGACCCAGGCGCTGGCGGGAGGTGACCAGCACCATCACACCTGGAGCCTGCTGTAAAATCTCGGTCACCACCGCAGCCCCTTCAAGCAAGTGCTCGAAGTTGTCCAGCATTAGCACCAGATCCTTATCCCGCAGGTAATCCATCAGTTGCTTTTTGAGATCACCTTCCCCGGTTGGGTTCAGGTTGAGTGACTGCAGGATAGATGGAACGATACCTTCAAATGAGTTTGTCCCGGCTAATGGCACGAAACAGGCCCCACTGGGGAAGGCTTCCAGCTGTCGATTGGCTGCGGTAATGACCAGGCGGGTTTTTCCCACCCCACCCGGACCCACCAGGGTCAGCAGTCGGCAATTGGGGTCTTCAATCAATGTATCGATCTCAACCAGCTCGCGTTCGCGCCCGACAAAACTGGTCAGGTTGGTGGGCAGATTGTTGATGCGCTGGGTCCGCCTGGAAGGAGCCGCCTGGAACACGCCATACTTGATTTGCTCGTACAGCCGGGTGGTCTCTTCCATCGGCTCGACCCCCAGCTCGGTTGCCAGAACCTGGCGGCATTTTTCGTATTGCTCGCAAGCCTCACTGCGCATGCCCAGTGTGGCTAGTAATTTCATTGCCTGAGTGTAGGATTCCTCACTGCATGGATCAAGCTTTAGCTGGCGTTGGGTATAAATTAGCGCTTTATCAGGTTCGCCGCGCCATTCGTAGGTCGAGGTGAGGTTCTGTAGGGATTCCATAACCAGCTGGAGCAACTCGTCCCGTTTGATGCGCAGCCAATCTTCGAACAGGTCGCTGTCTGGCAGACTGAACCCTTCCAGGAATGCGCCCCGGTAGAGATTCGCCGCCTCGATCAACCGGTCGGTGCAGGTGGGGCAAACCTCGATGCGCCGGTGGCGATGGGTCCTGCATTCCTCCAGCAGCTGGTTGAAACGCTCTATATCCAGCCAGGCATCGCTTTGCGGGTTGAATTGGATTTCATCATGGTTGATGATCAAATAAGGGGGTTGTGCTTCCTGGTCGCCGATGGCATGGCGCAGCCTGGACAGAGCGTTGCGCAGGCTGTCGTGCGCCGCCTTTTCGGACTGGTCCGGCCAGAGGATACCAGCCAGAGTCTCTCGGCGATGAGGGCGCTGACTTTCCACTGCCAGATACGCCAGCAGCGCCCGGACTTTATCATACCCAAAGCTGGTGACAGGCTGCCCATCCAGGGTCACTCGGAGTGGACCCAATAAGTAGATCGATAAACCCGCCATATCCCGTCCTTGGAGCAAAACTCGTGGGTTTGGATCGTATACTTATTAAAAATCGTCAGCTGATAATAAACAATATCTTATTTTATTTTACCGGTTTGTTCCAAAATGTTCAATACCTGATTAAATGAATATTCATGGTATATCAAGTGACTGTAAGCGGTTAATTCGCGTTTTTATATCGAATTATTCTCGATATTCTTTATCTTCCGTCCATCGGCGGGGATTGTCAGTGATATATTCACGGATTGCATCTAATTCTTTTTGATTTCTGATGATACGCTCGAAATAATTACGTTGCCAAACAGCTTGACCAGGAGCGCTTCTTATCTGGTTTATCCGCCTGGCAGAGAACGATTTGAGTGCCCTCACGATTTCTGATAAGCCGTGACGCCTCATTTTGTACGGGCAGGTCTCACCACCAGATACTGTCATGACATCCCCTGGTAAGGGTTTAAGCATCGTCGTTTTGACGTCCAAAGAAGACCCGCCCCTACCTTTATCATCATGATTCTGGAAAATAATTGCATGAACGTGGTTGGGCATTAAAACGAACCAATCCAGGGTGATATAAGGATAATGCCGAGGCAGATCCAGCCACACTCGATGAATAATTTCACCGAATCGGTTCACATCCATCACTCCTTGATCAATCCTTCCGAACAGGTTCGCGCGCTCCCTTGTCACCAATGTGAAGAAATACGCTCCTGGTTGGGTGTAATCGAAATCCTTATACCTTATGGACCGTCTACGATGAATTTCTGGATCGTACTTCATTTGCTTTCTATTCATCTAATGGAAAATTTATTATCACCTGGAAGAGAGTTTTTATACTAGATGAATTATATAATAATCAGGGCTTCGGGTTGTTACGATCATGCAACCCCCTAAACATCCTTGAACGCAGGGTGATAATGGATTATTCCCTGCGCTCCTTGCAGATATCCCGGGACCAATTCAATCACCATAAACACCTCTTCTGGCACATCATACTCGCACCCGATCCCAAACCTCACCGACGGAGTAAACCCGAAGCGGGGGTAATATCCCTTATGCCCTAGGACGACCACTGCACCATAGTCAATCTCTTTACATCTCTCCAACCCTGCCTTGATCAACGCCGACCCGATGCCTCTTCCTTGTTTCTCGGGCATCACCGCCACGGGTCCCAGCCCCATGATCTTCAGGTGAGCGTGCCCTGACAGCTCCACCGGTGTAAATAGGACGTGACCCACAATCTCGCCGACCTCATTTGCCACGAGGGAGACATACGGGTGCGCCTCCACCCGCAGCACCTCCACCAGCTTGGCTTCAGCGGGAGTGTCAAAAGCTGCGATATTAACCGCATAGATTTCGGCATAATCCTTGGGTACTTCCGGAAGAATGAGCACGTTCATCAAGCTCGGACTCACCACTGGGAATGAACCAGGGCGCGGATATTGCGGTCGTAGACAGCTTGAATGCTTTCCATCGTCTCATCGGAGAGCGCCGGCAGGTCAGCGGCGCGGAGGTTATCCTCAAGCTGTGCCGGTCGTTTGGCCCCAGGGACGGCGCAGGTCACTGCGTCGAACATCAGGATCCAACGTAATGCCATCTGCGCCATGCTCATATTTTGTGGCACCAGTGGGCGCAGCTCCTCCACGGCTTTGAGACCCGTCTCGAAGTCGACTCCCGAGAAAGTCTCTCCCTTGTCAAATGCCTGGCCTTGCCGGTTGTACATGCGGTGGTCATCGCGGGCGAAGGTGGTATAGCGCGTCATCTTGCCGGTGAGCATCCCCGATGCGAGCGGCACTCGGACGAGAATTCCCACCCCGCGGGCTTTGGCTTCGCTGAAAAACACCTCCGCCGGTCGCTGGCGGAAGATGTTAAAGATGATCATCACCGACTGGACCCCCGGGAACTCGATCGCCTTCTCGGCCTCCGCGATGCGTTCCACGCTCACACCGTAGTGCCTGATCTTGCCCTGCTTCGCCAGGTCATCGAGAATGCCGAATACTTCCGCGTTGTAGACCCCAATGGGTGGGCAGTGCAGCTGCATCAAGTCAATTGTCTCCGTCCCCAGGTTCCGCAGGCTGTTTTCGACGAAGAAGGTGAGGTTGTTGCGCGTATAACCGCCCACATTTGGGTTCACCCCCATCCCCATTTTGGTGGCAATGTAAAATGGATCCTTTCGTTGCCGCCTTAGGTAACCCAACAACGGCTCGCTGCCATAAGCATCAGCTGTGTCAAAGAAATTGACCCCCAGATCTAATGCACGGTTGAGCGTTGCCAGCGATTCGCCCTGGTCCACTGACCCCCAAGAACTGCCCATCGCCCACGTTCCAAGGCTGATGGTGGATACCTTCCAGCCTGTCCGTCCGAGTTCACGGAATTCCATTTTTTATCTCCTTTAGCCCTTGTGGAGCTCCCTTTTTACCCTGATTACCCAAAATGGGTGTTATTCCCCCTGCTGTAATGGCACCGATTATACACCCCCCAGGTGCCAGGCTTCCTGCCTTCTTGAAAAATTTAATTTTCTCTTCGAAAATAAACTGCCAGCAGTATAGCCAGCGCCGTTAGAATCGGTCCCCAGGCGATAAAGGCCGCGGCAGTGATGGGAAGATTGGTGGCGTAACCAATAACTGCCATGAATGAAAAAAGAGCATAAGCCACAAAAAGCCATCGAATAGAAGAGTTGAGACGCGAACCGGAAAAGAGAGGTGCGACCGAGAGCGCTGCCAGGGATGAGAAGAACCCCCAGCCCAACATTTCTAACGCAAACATGACCGAGCTGGTTGCGTACGGGAGAAAGCGGGCCAGATCTGGGCTGCCAGCACCTTGTTGAATGACCGTAAGCTGAACGAACCGGTTGATGCTGACCGTGGCGGCAAATAAGGTGATAAAAGTGATCCCCAACGATCCCAGGATCTTGTTTTCCCCATCATTTGCGTAACGAATAGCTGCAAACTGGACAATTAGCCCGGGCACCGTCAGGAAGGTGATAATTCCTCCAGATAATTGCACGCTTTGGCTCGGAGGGAAGCTGAATCCTCCCGTTGAGAAGTTAATAATCAGCAGTAAGAGATAGATCACACCCAGCGCTGCAATATATACAGATGACCAGAATCCTAATCGATTTGCGATATTCTTTTCCATACCACAGGAAGCTCCCAATTTTTTTTATAAGCACTTGGCTGGTGCTTGGAATGTAATTTGTTGGTTGATATGGAATTATACCGTCCTGCCAGAAATAATACTAAGGGTCGCCACGATTCCATCCTGGTAGATGTTGGGGC
>JBGOYO010000165.1:0-6773 GCA_041479715.1 Anaerolineae bacterium | reverse complement strand
GGTGTATTGGAAACCATCACCAGCATTGTTTCGACATCAATTTTGCTTTCGTCGTTAAAGGTCAGAAATACCTTGGGTTTGGTTTCTTGGTGGAAGAAGGTTAATGCGGTTGCCTTGATGCCAGAGAATTTACCACTGGCAACCTTGTTCGCCTCTGGATAGATAGTTGCTGAGAGTCCGATGGTAGCCAGCTCGAAGAAATCGAATTTCTTGCCTTTCCTGGTTTTGACCTGACCAACGTCCAGTTTGAGAGTGTTTTTAGTGGCGATTAATGCACAGGCTTTTTCCAGGTCGGAGGGGATGCCCAGGCTTTTGGCAATATTGTTTTCTGTCCCGGCTGGGATAATACCCAGAAGAGCTTTACTACCGATCATCCCGCGCATGACCGCTTCGATCGTTCCATCACCACCCATGGCGATCACGACCTTATATCCATTTTTACCGGCTCGCCTGGCAACTGGGGTAGCTTCTTCTTTTGGGGTTGTCAGAGCAACATCGACTTTTAGACCGTTTTTCTTCAACAAGCCTAGAACCAATTTCAAGTTATCGGCAGCATTGGAGGCGTCTCCTTCCCCGGCATTGGGGTTGGCAATCAATTTAACACGCAAGGATTTATTCTTTTTCGACATTTTGCCTCCTTCTATAAGTTATATCCACAATCTTTTGCAAACATGATCAATCGCTGAACCGGTGATAAAACCAGGTCTTCACTAATTGGGTCAAATCACATAGGCCAAAAACATAATTGCAAGGAACGTCCAGTAAAGCGGCGGAAGTGGGACAAACCCGAGCGTTCCTGCTAAATAAGAGTGACCTGACCCACAAAATCTGAGGGTCAGGTCATTTTGCTATCAAGGATTATTAAAGGTCTTTGTTAAACTCTTCTGCTCTCAACCCACCAGCCGGTTAAAGAATGAGCGGTAGTTCTGCAAGGCTTTGCGGAGGTCTTCAGTAGAGACGTCATTGCCCTTATTCCACTGACTCTCCAGGGAGCTATGTTCGTTGGTAAACATCTGGGTGATCTTCTCGATCACCTCATACACCAACCCATCGGCCAGCTGGACAGCTGCGCGTGGTTCATCGACAAACTTGCCCTGGATCTCATTCCAGCGCGTGCGCAAAAGCTCTGATTCCTCTCGGTTAAGCAGGGATGCCGATGAAGCGACATTCGTGACGACTGGGGCTTCATGTGCAATCGTCTCACTCATTTGCGTCTCGTGGACAATCGTCTCATCCATCGGCGTATCGTGGGCAATCGTCACGTCCATCGGCGTTTCATGGACTATATTCTCGTCCATCGGCATCTCTTGGACAACCTTCTCTTCCATCTGCGTTTCGTGGACATCTGTCTCACCCCATGGCGCCTCGTGGATTAGAGACTCATCCACCGGAACATTATCAATAAAAGGATCTGAGTTTACATCCGGAATGTTCATGTCCTTATCGGTTCTCTCAACCCTATCTGGGTTATTATATTGATCATTCATACCTTTTTATCCTCTCCCACGACTGGCTCTGTTTTGAGGAGTTCCTCAAACAGAGATCGGTAATAAATCATTGCCTGTCTTAATTCTTCTGTAGATGCCTGTCCCAGTTTATTCTTGTTGGCTATCTCCCGCGCACCGCGGTAATTGGCCACTAAAGCAGGATATTTAACCGAGATATCGGCCGCCCGCTGCTCAAAATCAGATACTGGATAACCACGAATCTGCATGACTTCCATGATCAGACGGTCAGCATCAACGATGGCCTGTCCCGGTTCGTCGACAAATTTGGATTGTACTGCGGTCCATTCGACTAGATATCGATCGTGCTCGCTAACCGAAAGTGGACGAATATCCAAAGCCTCAACGTGCTTCTGCCGTTCATTCAGCTCAGTTTGGGCTTTCTTCTCCCCACCCATGGTCTGCACGGTACGATCATACTCAGGTCCGAATTTTTCATGGAGCTGTTTCGAACGATTTCGGCGTGAGAAAATCAGACCTAATATGACACCTACTATCACCACTACCACAACGACGATGATAATTGTGGTTGTATTCATAAATCGCCTCCTCTTTAATAAGCTTTTTGCCGCTACTTGATCTGATCACCAAGCGTCAGTTGACCCTATGGTCCATAAGAGGATTATCCCTTATGACCATGTAAAGGATTTCTATCCTCATTTCAATTAATAACA
Source organism: Anaerolineae bacterium (assembly GCA_041479715.1). Classification (GTDB taxonomy): domain Bacteria; phylum Chloroflexota; class Anaerolineae; order Anaerolineales; family UBA4823; genus FEB-25. The sequence goes on along the minus strand of JBGOYO010000165.1, from coordinate 4,594 downwards.
GTATAAGGGTGATGAGTCTCAAAAGCGTCACAAAGTCCTTTGGAGTCTAGAACTCGTTGGTTGTAAGTGGATTTTCAAAAAGAAAGGAAAACCACCTTCTATAAATAGTATAAGAATATGTATAATACTTCGACGATGCCCCCCAACACCTTTGCATGAATCAGGGCTTTTCTATTTCACACTAGTAAGGAATACCGGAGGACCAATTCGTAGAATAGATATCCTGGAAAAATCATCTCCGATAATGACAGATGACCTTAAGCTCCGCTTTCCAGCAATGGATAGAATATTTAGAGCATACAGAAGCTAGATCTAGTGCAACGACAAGCCAGTGTCTCCCTGCCGGTCGTGCGTAAGGACCGTTGACAGGGAGCTTCTAATGTTCCAAAAACCCGCAAAGTGAGATTTTAGCTTTCGCCTAAGAATCGCCGCAGGCTTTCATGGATGTGGACGGCGGCCTCGTGCTCATGGAGGATTTGGCCTGCCCGTGGCGATACGCCAGCTTTGGATTCTTCGTTAAGCCTGTCCGCCAGCTCCACCAACGATTGCTGGTACAAGGTGAGGGGTTCCTGCGACTTCTCGTCATGATTTAACAGCCCTCGGAGCCACTGCTCCAGAGCATTAGCGCGCAGAAGCTTGCGGTGGTGTTGGATCTCGTCCGGCTCACCCGGCACGGGCAGGGTCATGGGTGTATCACTGCGGGGTGTGCTCAAGCTGAGGTTTTTATCGAACGTGTTCGCTGCTCGGTCACGAGCGGTGAGAGCTTCAGGCAGGCCGAACAGGGTCCGCACCGTAGCAGGCAGCGAGGCATGTTCGTAAAGGGTTGAATCGATTTGACCTTTTTCCACCCAGGGCGAAACGAGAACAGCTGGTACGCGAACCCCCAGGCGGGTGAAATCGAAAGGCGGATCGACCGCGACTTTGCCATCGGGGCTAGGCACATGGTCGGGTGGTGGCACCCGGTCGTAGAAACCGCCGTGTTCATCGTACAATACCACCAGCAAGCTCTTCTCCCAGTACTCACTTGCGCGCAGTGTATCGTACACTTCGGCAATCAGGTATTCGCCCAGCCTCACATCATGGGGTGGATGCTGGTCGTTCGCCTTCCACTGGTGAAAGTTGATGAAGCGCGGCTCGATGAAGGTGTAGGCAGCCAGCTCCCCTCTTTTTAGGTCATCGTAGAACTTATGAAATCTCTTGAAATGACCCAGCTTTTCTCCCCCATGCTGCAAGATGATAGACTGAGGGATATCTCCATAGTACACGTTCCACGTGTGGCCATTTTCGAAGAGGATGTCGAAGATGGTCTTCATCTCGTACAAATGCTTTGCGTTGTCAAAGCTCACTCCGTCAGAAGTCGCCGCGTGGGCGAAAAATCGATTTAGCCATGTGGGGCCAGGGACCGATGAGTGCCAGTGGTCGCACAATACAAATTCACGGGCAAGTGTAGTCAGCGCTGGAATCTTATCCGGGTCAAAGCACTCCATGATCTTTTTTCCCAGCTCTACGTCTCCTTCGGCAGTATCTATCTGCACCTTGACAAAGCCACTCATCGGAGCCGGAGTGATAATTTTCCCAACATCCCCGTACACCTGCTTTTCGATGCTGACCACATCGTGCGCCGGGTTGGGCAAGGTGACATAACCAGAATCCTTACTCACATATACTTTTTCAGACTCCGGATTCGCTGGGTCGATATAGTTATACTCTTCCCCCGTCAGCCCATGACCATTGGGGAGGTAGCCGAGCATGTGATCGTATGAACGATTTTCCATCATGAGTACCACGAGATGCTCTATCGGGGATTTGTTTACGCCCAAGGGAATATCCTCCATTTTTCTGAGTCGGATTCTGGCAGTACTGACACACAGTATACACGGCACGTACTGAAAGTCAAGTTTACGTTATCAGGATTGGGTTCATTGGGTAGTCCACTGACTGGCGAGCAAACCTAGGTGGGTAGTTGGACTGCCAGAAATGCCAGATGAGGCGGCTTACGGTGCTGGCTCAGCAGCAAGGGGACAGAATAGACTCCTTCTCAATTATTGCAGCATTTCTGGTAAAACGCACTTCATGCTCGAGCGGAGAAACAACTTCCCGGTGGAGGCGTTGTCGGGTTACTTGTTCGCGCAGGAAAGCCTGATTAGGCACGTTCTTTTCATGGAGCTGATGATTATCAGGTTGGTCGAGTTGATCAATGGCTCGCCGCAAGTCAAGATTAATGCGCCTCCCGCTGTGGCTTAGAAATAAAAGCTTTTCAAAATAAACTTGAAATGACCGACGAATTAGCGCCTAACCAAGGCGCTTTATTCTCCCTCCAACTCCTACATTTTTCTCTATTTCCTCACTGACGCAATTAACTGAAGACCAGATAAACAAAATAACCATCTACCAAGAAACAGAAAGCTGCAATAGCGATCATGATCCCATTAACAACCTGGGTAGCCTGTTGTTTCTCAACAGGTCTCCTTAGCAGACCAATGCATCCTGCTGTAAGAGGAATTAAAGACAGGATACCCAGAATCCGAAAATCCAATGGATAGATCCAGGAGGTTAGCCATGGAAAACACAAGAAGAATAATGTTGCCAAGAGAAATGACGCCGCTATCACAGTGAAGCCAAACCCCCGACCCTTTCGAGCTACCCATGTCCTCTTATTGCCCAATCGATCCGATTCCATATCTGGTATCTCTACAGTAAGAATGAATGCTAAACCATACAGCGTAAGGGGTATGATAAAAAGCAATGCATCCATATTAATTCGCCCACTTGTAACCAGATATCCAAATCCCGGGATCAGCAGGCCGATGGAAACGGCCATCGACAATTCCCCTAAACCGCGATAAGCAAGCCTTATAGGTGGCGCGGAGTAAAACCAGCCTAAGAGATTGCCCAATAAAACAATACCCAAGAACCAGATCGGAAACGAGTATAGAATTTGAAACACAATACCGAGTGCCAGAGAGCACAAGATCAGGGTTATCGCAGTCCATTGAGCAGGTTTTCTCAATCCTGGATGATCCACCAGAACACCACTGCCTCCGCTAAAGAGGGTGGGTTTGTCGTACTTGTCTACATCAACGTCGAAATAGTCGTTACTGTAGGAAATGGAAAGATGGGCTGGTAGAAGTACTAGATAACCAAGGAGTATCCTTGACAGGGAAATATGCGCTCCTAACAAAACTGCCCATAAAGCCCCAAATGCGAAAAGGGCTATTCCACAAATCAAGAATTGTAGCCGAGCTACCCGAAGCATTTTAATTATTGATGCGTTCATCATTAATGATTACCAGAAACCAAAATCAGCAATCGCTTTGACTATACATAAATTACGTACTTACCAACAAGCCATCTGATCCTTATTTCTCATCCTTCGCCAAAAATTGATTTATCTCCTAAAGAGTACTGACCAAATCGGTTAACCGAAATCCCCTTTACCAGAAAAAAACACACACACCAGTTCACCAACTTATGAAAGAAGAAGTAAATCTTTCTCATTGAGAAGTAACCCAAAGAAGTGGTTAGATGTGATTTGGTGGCGTAACAGTTTGTGGATCACTGTAGCCCAACAGTTTGGTTTAGCGGCAGCTGGGTGTGCGTAGCAAGTCCCACTTCGACGAGGGTATCACAGCCCAATACGGGGGTCTCTATGGGCACTGATTTATGTTCTGAATATTATCCTGGATCTGGAGGATGCGGTTGCCGGGATCGGGGTGGGAGCTGAGGAATTCGGGGGGTTGCTGTCCCTGGCTAAGTGAATCCAGGATCTGCATGACCTTGACCATATCCTGGGTATCGTAGCCGCTGTCGTTCATGAAGCAGACACCCAGCCAGTCGGCTTCGGTTTCGTCGGCGCGACTGTATTTCATGTCGATGAGGTTTCCAACAACTGCGGCCAACTCGGAGGCGGCGATGCAACCGTTGGGGTTGTTGGGGTCACAGGCAGCGATGACGGCAGCGCCGGTGATACCCTGGGTGAGCTGGGATTTGGCAATCTGTTCGGCTGAATGGCGGGCAACGACGTGCCCGGTTTCGTGACCAAGAACGCCGGCCAGTTCGCCATCAGTCTGCAGCAGGTCGTAGAGCCCGCGGGTGATGAATATCTGCCCGCCGGGTAAGGCGAAAGCGTTGACGGTCTGAGGGTCGGCAAGCAGGTGGTAGGCGTATTGGTAGGGGGTGGTGCCGGCAGGAGAGTCCTGGACGATGCGCCGCCCGATCTCTTGGACGCGTTGCTGGTCAGACTGGCTGGAGTCAAGCCCACCGAACTCGGCGGACAATTCGGGAGCAGCCTGCAGACCCATGGCGATCTCTTGATCTGGGCTCATACTGATGTGTTGGACATCATTGGTGACGGGGTTGGTGGACTGCGAGCTGAAATAGGTGATAAGGGAGATGATGACGAGGATGCCGCCCAACAAGAGCCTCAAACCCCAACCGCTGCCAGATCCACGAGCCATAAATACCCTTCCTTAATTACTCAAGATGATGCCGCAAGCCGGTCAGGCTGGCGGACGATCCAGATGAGTGCCAGGGCGGTGATTGCGCCGGCAACTAGGCCGGTGATGCCGACGGTGACGAGTACGCTGGTGAAAGT
>JBGOYO010000164.1:0-6811 GCA_041479715.1 Anaerolineae bacterium | reverse complement strand
TCCAACAGCCTGTTCTTCCACTTCCTGCACATACTCCATTACCGCCTGTTGGTCATCGACTAAGACCAATGACTTGGAAGGAAGGTAATCCAACAGGCTCGAAGGCTCGGGATGGAGCAACGGAATATAGAACTCCGTTACATTAGTCTCTTCAATATTTAATTTGTGCAGGCTCTCTGGGTCTGGTGAGATAAATTCGCGTGCCGGTGATATCACCAGACGGTCGATGGTATTTACCGTGCGCTGCGTGGCAGGATCGAATCGGCGTAGCGTATCTATCTCATCCCCGAAGAACTCAACCCGCACTGGCTGGTCTGACGGGGGTGTCCAGATATCCAGGATTCCCCCTCGCCGCGAGAACTGCCCGGGGGAGACGACAATGTTGGTATGTTCATAGCCCATACTCACCCAGGAGCGCAGCAGCTCTTCCGGTTGGATAACCTGCCCGATTTTAATGGTCCGCAACGCTTTAAGAAACTCTCGCCTGGGTAGGGTGCGCGCCATCACTGCCCTGACTGGCGCAATGATAATCACCGGGGCGGGTTTAACTCCGCCGGGGATATGGGATTCTGCCAGTGTTGTGAGCACCATCAGGCGATCACGCCGGGTAGCCAAACCCCAGGGAGCATTTTCATAGAACAGTGGGGTGGGCTCTGGGAAGAACAAGCGCGTTAACTTCGGCGCCCACAATGCCAGCTCGTCTGCCAGCATCAACGCGTGGTCATTGCGGTCGGTGATCAGCAGCAGCGGGCGATGAATGGCTTGCTCCAGGGCAGCCAGCCATGGGAGCCGCGCTGAACGCCGCAATCCCAATGGTGGGATGGTAAGTCCTTGCTCGATGACTTTGAACAGCCCATCTGAGCCAGTGGCAATATGATCTATGATTTGTTCGAGTTCCATATGTGTAGAAAAATGAATATAAGAAGTTATAGGTCGGCTGGACTGGACGACCCGTTATAGCTGTTCATGGCGCGTTCCAGACCATCTTGAACAAAGATTAGTACAGCTTCGACTGCCCGGTCCAGGGTCTCGGAAAGCAAATCAGCATCATCAGGTGGGAAATCCTGGAGTACGTAATCAGCAGCTTCCATTCTGCCGGGAGGTCTGCCGGTGCCGATTCGTAGGCGTGGGAAGGCGTCTGTACCCAGACGTTCGATGATGGATTGCATCCCCTTCTGCCCAGCTGAGCCGCCCATCGGGCGTAGGCGCAGCATTCCCAACGGCAGATCAACATCATCGTATGCAACCAGCAGGTTTTCCAGGGGCACTTTATAGAAACGCACCAGCGAGCTCACCGCTGACCCGGAGCTGTTCATGTATGTCTGCGGTTTGATCAGGATGACCCTTTCTCCCAGGTATATCGTTTTGGCTACCAAGGCTTTTGATTCGACCTGGCTGAAGCTTTCACCAAATTTCGCCGCCAGGCGGTTCAGCAACATGAACCCAACATTGTGACGATTGTGCTCGAACCCCCTGCCCGGGTTGCCTAGCCCGGCAATCAGGTATGGTCCCTGGCGCCGGTAAGGTATTATCTCAGTCTCCAGATTTGCCTCAATCATGTGTCACTTCCTTACTTTCGCCCGTTCAGGAATGCACGCATGCCCACATAAGCTCCCAGCAGCACTAACAACCCAATTGAGAGAGCCGCGCCTTTGCCGAAGGTCGAAATTACCTGCGGGGTGGTGATTTCAGCCGGATTCGCCGGCAGAGGTGTAGGTGTGGATTTCAGGGGAGTCATCGATGGAGACAGGGTATCTTTCGGTAAAGGGGTTAAGGTAGTCGTTCCCGCTCCCAGTGTGACGTACATCACGGTGGGGGTAGGTGTGCTAATGTCTAATTGAGAGTAATTCCGAACTCGTAAGCCCATTACCGGTACAACTGACTGGCTGCCATCGGTTTTAAAAATTACCAGCCGCAGGTTGTAATCTCCATCGGTGATGCTGTTCGTATCCCAGATCGCCAGGATGTCATCCTGGATGGGAATGCTGCTTTGCTGGATCACCAGCCAGGTTTGAGCGGGATCCGCAGTAGACGCAAAATCGATTTGGTAGTATTGAAATCGATCCACTGCCGTGCTGCCACGGATGACGACCGCTCCCTGCACATCTTCACCCGCTACCGGTGAGTCAATTGCAGCAGTGATCACTCCTCCAGGCAGAATACTCCCGTATAGACCACCCTTCGTGAGTGCCAGGTGGGGCAGAAATGCGACGAATAAACTGAGAAATAAATAGAAATATCGCATGGCAACCTCTTAATATAACATAAAATGAGAAGAGGGGCAATTTGGTTGGCTGATTTTATATATGAAGTCCTAATTTCTAAAAAAATTCTATCATTATCTGCTTTATTCCTTCTAAATCTGCCTGGCAACCATTCCATACTTTATAAGAATTATGGTAAACTCATTGATTGTGGTTTTATATTAATCAGCTTAAGATAAGGAAACCATGACACTCACACGTACAGAACAGATGGTCACAAGGTTACGCCAGATGCAGGCGGTCACGCCGGATATCGAAGCTTCTGCGGTGGTTTCGGTGGACGGACTGATCATAGCTTCGGCTCTGCCGAATGAAGTCGAAGAGGACCGGGTGTCTGCCATGTCTGCTGCCATGCTCAGCCTGGGTGAGCGCATTTCCACCGAGCTTGGGCGCGGCAGCCTGGAACAAGTGTATATCAAAGGTGTAAAAGGGTATGTTATCCTGACTTCGATTGGTTCCGACGCAGTCCTGACCGCACTGGCAGGTCCACAGGCCAAACTTGGTCTGGTCTTTCTTGAAATGCGACGTGCAGCTGAAGATTTGGAACGGGTGGTGGCGTGAGCCAACCAGACAATACACAGTATATGCAGATAACGGTGGGGAGGCTGCCGCAAAACGGCCCTCCCCACTGCCTTTTTTATCGGGCTAATTTTCCCAAAGATGGGTTTCTGGGCACAAAAATTAAGCAGGGATGGAGGCAAGCATGACGACGAAATATATCTTTTTTACCGGTGGAGTGGTCAGCTCGGTTGGGAAAGGCGTCACCGCAGCGGCGGTCGGGCGCCTGCTTAAGGAGCGAGGTTTCAACGTAACCGCACAGAAGCTGGATCCATATATTAATGTTGACCCCGGTACGATGAGCCCGTACCAGCATGGCGAGGTTTACGTCCTCGACGATGGCGCTGAGACTGACCTGGACCTGGGTCATTACGAGCGCTTCATCGACTCAAGCCTGAGTAAAGTGTGCAACTTCACCAGCGGTCAGGTGTACGCCGAAGTGATCACAAAAGAAAGGCGGGGCGATTACCTGGGCGGTACAATCCAAGTGATCCCGCATATCACCAATGAGATCAAGCGGCGCATCATGCTTGTATCCAAGGCGACTGGTGCAGAGATTGTGCTGGTCGAGATTGGCGGTACGGTCGGTGACATCGAATCACTCCCGTTCCTCGAAGCCCTACGCCAGATGCGCTCCGATATAGGCCGTGAGGATACCATTTATATCCATGTCACCTGGCTGCCCCATATCGGTGCCACCGACGAGCTGAAAACCAAGCCCACCCAACACTCGGTGGCTGAGCTACGCTCGATCGGTATTTCTCCGGATATGATCGTCGCCCGGTCTGATTATCCGGTTGGGGAGGAGTTGTGCGATAAGATCGCGTTGTTCTGTGACGTGGAGAAGAAGGCAGTTGTCCCGATGGTAACCACGCCGGTGCTGTACGAGGTACCTCTGATCCTTGAAAAATTTGGAGTGGGTGATTACCTGCTCAAGCGGGCAGGCTTAGACGCCCGCCGCCAACCTGATTGGTCTGGTTGGGAGGATTTGGTGAAAAAGGTGAAACTCTCCAAGCCGAAGGTCAAGGTGGCTTTGGTGGGGAAATATGTCGAGCTGCACGACGCCTATATGAGCGTGCGCGAGGCACTCAAACACGCCGGGTTGGAAACGGATGTGGAAGTCGATATCCTGTGGGTGCACTCATCTGACCTTGAAAAAGGGCGAGGTTGGGAGGAGGTCAAGCAGGCGGACGGCATCCTCGTCCCGGGAGGATTCGGCTCTCGGGGCATCGAAGGTAAATTACAGGCAGCACGCTATGCGCGCGAAAATAAAATCCCCTATCTCGGGCTGTGCCTGGGAATGCAGCTCATGGTGGTCGATTTTGCCCGTATGATCTATAACAGTGAAGCCCCCAACTCGACTGAATTCGACCGTGCGACCCCATATCCGGTGATTGACTTGATGCCCGATCAACGTGGGGTGGTCGATCTGGGCGGAACAATGCGCTTAGGCTTATATCCATGCGAACTGCAGCCGGGTTCCATTTCAGCGGAAGCATACCAGATACCTTTGATACAGGAACGCCATCGCCATCGTTTCGAGCTGAATAACACCTACCGAGAAATCCTGCAGCAGAACGGGATGCGCTTCTCCGGTATATCACCGGATGGACGCCTGGTAGAGATCGCCGAGCTCGTAGACCATCCATTCATGGTGGGTACGCAGTTCCATCCTGAATTTCTGTCTCGCCCCAATCGCCCACACCCATTGTTCGTCGCCTTTATAAAGGCGGTCAAACAAAAGGCTGGCGTCGACTAATCTAATTTTCCTAATATAAATATCCATTTCCCGACCTTCTCTCTTGGGGTTGAGGAAAATGTGGATGGTAAAACTGCCTAATTGCGGTAAAATAGTGGCTGTTTTCACAATAACATCATTCACCCAATTTGGTGATGGATTCTAATCAAAGAATAGAGGCATAACATGGATACATTAATTGAAACTGTGTTGGGGCGTGAGATCCTTGATTCGAGGGGCAACCCTACCGTGGAAGTCGAAGTGGTTCTGTTGGACGGCTCATCAGGTCGGGCTGCAGTCCCCTCAGGGGCATCCACCGGAGTGCATGAAGCACTCGAGCTGCGTGACGGCGATAAGATGCGCTATTTGGGAAAAGGCGTTTTGAAAGCCGTTGAAAATGTGAATGGTCCCATATCAGAAGAGCTGAGCGGTTGGGATGCAACCGAACAAAAGCTTATCGATACGATAATGATCGAGCTGGATGGCACCCCCAATAAGTCAAAATTGGGTGCCAACGCCATGTTGGGTACCAGCCTGGCAGTTGCTAAGGCCGCCGCGGCTGCACGTGGATTGCCCTTATACCGCTATATCGGTGGAGTATATGCACATGTGCTGCCCGTCCCGATGATGAATATCCTCAACGGTGGAGCCCACACCAGCTGGCAGTCAACCGACGCCCAGGAGTTCATGGTCATGCCCCTGGGAGCACCCAGCTTTGCAGAAGCTTTACGTTGGAGTGCAGAAATTTATCATAATTTGAAGAGCGTGCTCAAAGAACGTGGTTACACCGCATTGGTGGGTGATGAAGGTGGTTATGCCCCGGCGCTGAAAGCCAATAATGAAGCGGTGGAAATCATTTTGACTGCCATCGAAAAAGCAGGCTACAAACCTGGTGAACAAATAGGGATTGCCCTTGACCCGGCCGCGTCTGAGCTGTTCGATGAAGAATCACGCACCTATAACCTGCGTAAGGAAGGCAAGAAACTAACCGGAGAGCAGATGGTGGCATTCTGGAAATCGTGGGTCGATCAGTACCCCATCGTCTCCATTGAAGATGGGCTGGCCCAGGATGACTGGGAAAGCTGGGTGCTCATGACCCACGAGCTAGGCAGCCGTATACAGATTGTGGGGGATGACTTGCTGGTCACCAACCCGGAACGCGTCCGGCGAGCGATCAAGGATAAAGCTGCCAACGCCCTGTTGGTTAAGCTGAACCAGATCGGCACCCTGACAGAGACCATCGAAGCCGTGGAAACCTGCCACAGGGCAGGCTGGCGCGCCGTCACCTCACACCGTTCGGGTGAGACGGAAGACACCACCATCGCTGACCTGGCGGTGGCGTTAAACATGGGACAGATCAAGACGGGGGCACCTGCACGCTCCGACCGGGTTGCCAAATATAACCAGCTGCTGCGGATTGAAGAGGAATTGGGTGAAACCGCAAAATATGCCGGCTGGGAAGCACTGAGACGCTAAGATTTCAAACGGCGCACTCTATTGTGCGCCGTTATCTTTTAATGTATCTTCATCGAAGGTTTCCTGCCCTGGTGGCTCTTCTTCAAGGATGGCTTCCTCAGTGGCAGCTTCTTCCACCGGGGTAGGTCTGGTCACGTCGTCCATAGTCATTTTTTCACGCCGCTTTCCCGGAGCCGGTGTACCACAGTATGGGCACAAATTCCAGGAAAGTTCCATCAGCTTACGGCAGTTGTGGCAGGTCTTTCTAATCCGTGTATGGCAGGTTGGGCATACCATCCAGGTGTCCTGCGTCTTGCGCCCGCAACCCGGGCAGACCGGGATATCTTCAATCGACTGAAGGAGCGCTTCTTCCTCCAGGGTGTGCTGATATTCTTCTTCAATTGAATTCGCCGGTCGTAAAATGAGATAGATCACGATGCCCGGCAGGAACAGCAGGGCTACGATGATGATCGACAGGATGCGGATCACCTGGTCGCGCGTCCTGGTGCGGATATCTCGGTAAGTCCAGAAGATCAGGCTGACCCACAAGGCTACCAGGAAAGCCGCACCCCAGGCAGCCAGGAGCATGATAAGATTACTTAATGTCCGTGGATCAACGGTCATAGCTTTCTCCTCGGGTTGATTATAGCATTGAGCAATGTAATCATTGAGCTGCATTCCCTGATCGTTTGAAATGTAAGGAGTGATCGAATATGCCCACTTCCCAAACCAATCTCTACACTATCAAAGACATGAACGAGGATGAACGCCCCAGGGAGCGGTTGGCGAAACTGGG
>JBGOYO010000163.1:0-6836 GCA_041479715.1 Anaerolineae bacterium | reverse complement strand
TATCTGTGATGACAATTTCCTTGCGCATAGCCTGACCATTGATGAAGTCAGTCTTTTCGAATGAGCCTGAGCTAAAGTTACGGGTGGGGAGGGCGCCGACTTCATTACACCAGCTGGTAACCACCGTGGTGCCATAGCGAGACCATTCAGCCAAACCTTCGGCGTCCTTACAGGCTTTATAGAGCGCCATACCGGCTTTGCGGTAGTCATCCAGGTTGGCGACGGGGACAGACTTGGTGCCATGCAGGACGATGGCTTTCAGGTTCTTGCTGCCCATCACAGCCCCAACGCCACCACGCCCAGCCTGGCGACCGAAATCATGATTGATGCAGGCGTACAGAACCTGATTTTCACCACCGGGTCCGATAGCAGCGACCTGATATTCCTCGCCGTATTTATGCTTGAATTCGACTTCCACATCAATGGCGCCTTTACCCCACAAGGCTGAGGCGTCGAGGAGCTGGATTTTATCGTTGTCGATGAATAAATAGACCGGTTTTGGACTGGATCCTTCGAGAATGATCGTATCGATCCCGGCATATTTCAGCTCAGCGGTGAAGTGACCACCCATAGAAGCGTCGGCATAGCCGCCGGTTAGAGGAGACTTGGTCGTCCAGTCACATTTACCGCCACCCGGGACAAGCATGCCCGAGAGCGGGCCCGTGGAAATGATGAGCTTATTTTCCGGTCCGAGCGGATTGGCGTGTTTGGGTACTTCTTTGAACAGCCAATAAATACCGAAACCGCGCCCACCGATAAAGTCTCGCGCCAGCTGGGCAGGAGTAGGCTCTTTTGAAATTACCCCTTCGGTAAGATTTACGCGTAGAATTGTTCCACCGTAGCCATTCATATCTGCCTCCTAATTGGCGATCCATAGTGCGCTGGTGCCGCACACACTGACGCAATCTCCGCACAGGTCACATTTCCAGGCGGTGTTGGCCAGCTCGGTGCGGACGAACATCACGTCCTCGGGGCACTCAGGAACGCAGGCTTCGCATAAATCGCACTCGTTAAAATCTACGTAATATGCGCCACGTTCATTGAGCTTGATGGCCTCCGTCGGACAAACCGCAGCACAGTCTCCACACTGGGTGCATACCTTCATTTCATACACACCGGGGTTGGGGAAATGGGGGATTAGGTTTAGCGAGGCTTTTTTGGGATTACTTTCCTGGAACAAATTGAGTGAACAAGCTACCAGACACGCTCGACACCCAGAGCACTTGGCACTATCGGCATAAAGCCGCATAGGGGACCTCCTTTCAATACCTAACGGGATGAGATATTCCAATAAATTTTGAACAAGAACGAACTTGTGCACATAGATTATATCAAGAACCAGAATGCGGATAGAGACGTATGTCCTGTGTGTAATAGGATAGGTTTCCTTTTTTTTATAAATTTTGAATGCTGGTGCTGGACTATTGGACCGTAGATTCTGACAAATATCACTTGCCCAACTGCTTACAATTGGGTATAACAGGCTTGTTGTTTCATCACCCTGCAGAGGAGAAACCCATGACGATTACCCTGGCCGGAACTGGATTAACCATTGAAAAATTGATGCGCATCGCCCGCGAGGGTGAGCAGGTTGAGCTGCACCCGGAGGCGCTGGAAAGAATCAGAGCGTGCCGGGCAATGGTGGAAGAAAAGATCAAGGCGCACGAGATCATGTATGGGGTGAACACCGGGATTGGTGAATTCTCCGAGCGTGTGTTGGATGATGAGCAGGTGCAGCAGTTCCAGAAGTACCTCATCTATAATCATGCGGCGGGGATAGGCGAACCGTGCCCGATCGAGCATATCCGTGGGGCGATGGCGGGGAGAATAAACGTTCACGCGCATGGCAACTCGGGGTGTCGACCGGAGATCACGCTGACATTAATTGAGATGTTGAACAAGGGAGTCACGCCGGTGGTATGCCAGAAAGGCTCGGTGGGGGCATGTGGAGACCTGGCGCCAATGTCTCAAATTGCGCTGCTCTTGATGGGAGAAGGGGAGGCTTTTTACGACGGGGAACGGCTGCCGGGTCGGATTGCGATGGAGAGAGCGGGGATCGCCATCCCGGGATTGCAGGCGCGGGATGGGCTGGCGGCAATTAATGGCTCGAACCTGCTGACAGCGATGAGCGCGCTGCACTTATATGATATGAACCGCTGGCTGAAGCAAGCAGAGATCGCGTGTGCGATGAGCCTGGAGGCGCTATTGGCAAACTTGAAACCCTATGATGTACGGCTGCACAAAGCAAGAGGGTTTACTGGAGCTATCCGGGCAGCGAAGGCCATCCTGAAATGCATCGAAGGAAGTGACCTGGCGACCGGAAAAATGAAGACCAAGGTCCAGGATGCCTACTCGATGCGCTCCTCGCCACAGGTGATCGGTGCCGCGCAGGATGCGATCGATTATGCCCGGAGCCAGGTGGAGATCGAATTGAACGGGGTGGGAGATAACCCCATCTTCCTACCGGAATATCAACTAACCTTGACCGGGGCGAATTTCCAGGGCTCGCCGGTCAGCCTGCCGATGGATATGGCAGGTGTTGCGATCACCATGGTGTGCGTGCTTTCGGAGCGAAGATTGAACCGGCTGACCAACCCGGCGCTGAGTGTGGGGCTACCGGAGTTCCTGACCAAGGGAGCGGGGATGTTCTCAGGTATGATGCTCAGCCAGTACACTGCAGACACATTGATTGTCGAACAACGCATCCTTTCCATGCCGGCGAGCATCCAATCCATCCCAGCAGCGGCTGATCAGGAGGATTTCGTTTCCATGGGGATGAATACGGCGTTGAAGAACGGTCAAATCATGGATAACGCGTATGGCATACTGGGGATCGAATTCATGGCGGCGGCGCAAGCACTTGATTTTAGAGAATTTACCCCAGGAAAAGGTGTGCAGGCGGCGCGCACGGTGATACGGAATTATGTAACCCACCTGGACCAGGACCGACCCCTTCATGTGGACCACAATAAGATGAAAGCGTTGGCGAAGTCGGGCGAAATCCTTGAAGCCGTGGAAAAAGTGATCGGGAGCCTGGATTAATTAGTAGCAAGGATTAGTGTTTTACCAAAGGCACAAAGCGCACAATTTGGAGTGTATTTTGTGCCTTTTTGGTTTAAAATACAGCGAATTACCAGGATTATGATGAAGGAAGGGACACACATGGAAAACCCTGTGGATTTGCGTGTAGATACACCTGTAGTAACGCCAGTACAAGCGCCTGTAGAAACGCCTGGACCAGACAGCTGGCACCTTTATTCGGAGATGCTGCGCAGCCGCCTTTATGAGGTCGAAGTGAAGCGCATGTGGCAGGAGGGAGCAATCCCTGGCGAGATGCATTTAAGCATGGGGGAGGAAGGCATCGTGGTCGGAATCGTTGACCAATTGGTGGACGGAGATGCAATGGCGCTTGACCATCGGGCGACGACGGCAATGTTGGTGAGGGGTGTGGACCCAGTGTTTTTGCTTAAGGAGTTTATGGGCAGACCGGATGGTTTAGGAGGCGGGATGGGCGGGCATATGCACTTGTTTTCGCCTGAACACCTAACAGCATCATCAGGGATCGTGGGTTCGTCGGGACCGGCTGGAGTGGGATTCGCAATCGCCAACCAGAGGCTGAGGCCAGGAAAGATTTCAGTGGCATTTTTCGGTGAGGGGGCAGCCAATGAGGGGATGATGTTGGAATCATTCAACCTGGCTGGAGTATGGAAGCTGCCAGTGATGTTTGTGTGCAAAGACAATGGGCAGGCAATCGTGACGCAAAGCAAAAAGGTGACGAGTGGTGATTTAATCGAACGGGCGACGGGGTTTGGTCTGCGAGCGGTCGAGGTGGATGGAAGCGACGTCGAGGAAGTATGGAAGTTAGCAAATGAGGAGATCAGGCGATTACGGAAAGGTGAAGGACCCGTATTTGTACACGCAACTTGTGTGCACCTGGAAGGGCATTTCCTGGGAGACCAGATGCGACTTTTCGCCCACCCATCGGTAAGCGAAACGATAAAAATGACTGCACCGTTAATAAAAGCCCACACGCAATCGAAAGGAGCTCCGCTGCGTGAGCGGACGGCAAGCCTTAGAGAGACGCTGGGGATATTATGGGAAAGCGCAAGGATACACCGTTCGAAAGAGGGAGACCCAATACCCGTACTACGCAAGAAGTTAGCGGAAATAGATGCGGATAAACTGCGTCAGGCAGAGCAGCAGGTGCAAGACGAAATTGAGGTGATCATTCAGCGGGCGACTGCACCGGTAGAGCAGCTGGAAGGTGGTCAGAAATGAGAAAGCTCAGTTTCGGGGAAGCGATTGAAGATGCATTGATGCAAGCCATGGCGAAGGATGAGAAGATCATCATTATGGGCGAAGACGTGCATGGCTTGCGCTTGAACCTGCGGGTGAGGTTCGGACGAGAGCGCGTGGTGCCGACGCCGATCAGTGAGGCAGCATTTGTGGGGGCGGCTGTGAGTGCAGCAATGGGTGGACTGCACCCGGTGGTTGAGGTGATGTTGGTGGACTTTATCGGGGTGCCCATGGATGCAATCCTCAACCATGCGGCGAAGATTGAGCGGTTTTCAAATGGTAAGTGGAAAGTGCCCATGGTGGTCAGGGCAGCCTGTGGTGGAGGCTACGGCGATGGGGGGCAACACGAGCAAAGCCTGTGGGGTTGGCTGGCACACATCCCGGGACTGGTGGTTCTGGTTCCTTCTACGCCGTTCGATGCCGGCGGATTGATGATGGCTGCTCTGGCTCACGATGGTCCGGTCATCTACCTCGAGCATAAATTACTGTCTGAAGCCTGGCTGGATTCTTTGGGTGGGGGAAGCCGTACGCACGCCAGTTTTAATGTGCCCGTGGATGGAGCTCGAGGAGAAGTGCCGAAAGTGTGGGAACCAATCCCGATCGGGCAGGGAGTGATCCGGCGGATTGGCGAGCACCTGACGATGATTGGGGTGGGAGTTTCAGTGCACCGGGCAATCGAAGCTTCTCAGACGTTGGAGAAAAAAGGCATCTCAGCCGAGGTGATCGACTTACGCTCGGTTTCACCCCTGGATAAAAAGCTGGTCATTGGGAGTGTTTCGAAGACGGGAAGAATG
The DNA here is from genome assembly GCA_041479715.1 of Anaerolineae bacterium. Taxonomy (GTDB): domain Bacteria; phylum Chloroflexota; class Anaerolineae; order Anaerolineales; family UBA4823; genus FEB-25. The sequence goes on along the minus strand of JBGOYO010000163.1, from coordinate 1,746 downwards.
CTGGTTGTGGACGAGGATTACCAGGGCTATGGATTATCGGGTGAGCTGGCAGCCACTGCGCTCGAAGCGGGGGTGAGCATGAATTACGCAAGGGTGTGCACTGAAGATACAATCCCATTCTCGCGGGATCTGGAATACCATACGCTGCCCAACGTCGAGCGAATCGTAGATGCGGCAAACCACCTGGTGAACAGATGAATTTACGATCAAAGGAGTGTTACGATGAAGGTAATCGTTGATTTCTGCCTGGTGCCGATTGGGGTGGGAGTATCGGTATCGAAATACATTGTGGAATGTGAAAAGATCTTTGCTGAAGCGGGGCTAAAAACCAACCTGCATGCCTATGGGACAAACATTGAGGGGGAGTGGGATGAGGTATTCGCGGCGATCAAACAATGCCACGAGCGAGTGCACGCGATGGGAGCGCCGCGCATCTCATCAACGCTGCGGTTGGGGACGCGCACAGACCGGGAGCAGACCATGCAAGATAAAATTCGAAGCGTACAGGAAAAGCTTCAAAGCAGTTAATCTACACTCCCCCGGCGTAGAACTACCGGGGGAGTGTTTTTGATCATTCAGCGAGCGGGGATATACAGGTCCAAGTCGAAACCCTAGTTATTTACCACCAACATAAAAAAACAGAGCACCTCTATCGGAAAGATGCTCTGTTTTATGCAAACAATGGGAAATTCTATTAGCCTTTGAGGGCTCCAGCCATTAACCCGCGCATGAAATATCTACCGAGAAATATATAGACCAATAACGTAGGCAAGGCCGCCAATAACGTGGCCGCCATGAGCACATTCCACTGGACTAGCTGAGAACCTGCCAGGTTATTAAGGGCGACGGTTACCGGCCAATGGGATTGGTTGGTCAAGATGACTGCGAAAAGAAATTCATTCCAGGCCTGGGTAAACTGCCAGATGATCACGACTGCAAAACTGGGGGCGGATAGGGGGAACATGATCCAGCGGTAGAGGCCTATCAGGCTGGCGCCGTCAATACGACCGGCTTCCAGGACCTCCGTGCCAATGGTAGCATAATAGTTGCGGAAGATCAAAGTAGTGATGGGGATTCCATAGATGACGTGTACCAGGATCAGACCTGGTATATCGCCATACAGCCTGAGAGTCTGCATGAATTTGACCAACGGGATCAGGATGCTTTGATAGGGGATGAACATCCCGAACAGGATCAAGGTGAATATCAGGTCCGCACCGCGGAATTTCCATTTGGAAAGCAGATAGCCATTTATTGAGCCAAGTAGAGAGGAAAGGATGGCTTCTGGAATAACCATGACCAGACTGTTTTTTAAGTTTGGAGCAAGCTGTTTGTATCCGGCAAGAAAGTTTTCGATATGAAGACCATTGAGAGGCAATGCCCACATGGTCTTCAGGTCGACTTCATTGAACGGTTTTACTCCAGTGAGGACCATGAGATATATTGGAAGCAGATAGAAAATTGCTAAAGCCACCAGGATGATATAGAACAGGAGATGCGTCCCATTACGGCGAGTCAGAACTTTTCGGCGCGTCATAACTGGGTCTCCGAGCGCATATTCTGGACAAGGTAAGGCACTACCAGGATAGCAACCGATACCAGCATGAGAACACCGATGGCTGCCCCCTGAGCATAGTTCGTGCCATCGAAGGTAGTGACCCACATATAAATGCCTGGTACATCCAGAGCGATATTCTTATTCCCCAAAGCGACGATCAGGTCGAAAATCTTGAGCGACATATGACC
>JBGOYO010000162.1:0-6860 GCA_041479715.1 Anaerolineae bacterium | reverse complement strand
CTGGCACCCCTGCGCCCAAACTGGCGCTCCAACAGATCGACCGATAGATGGATCATAGTCGGCCGTCCGTGTGGGCAGGTACGGGGTGATTGGCAGGCTTCCAGATCGGCAAGGAGCGCTCTTTGCTCTTCAGGTGATAGCGCCTGACCGGCCTTGACCGCGGCGCGTTTGCACACCCGGGCGATAATTCGGGCTTCAGTTTCAGCTTGCAGAGGTGTTTCATCTTCTTCGAAATCTTCGACAATTACAGCCAGTGCCGCGGATGGGTCCATGCCGACGAGTAGTGAGGGGATGGAGCGCACCAGGTAACTGCCCTTTCCAAAGAGCTCCACCTGAAACCCGAGGCGGTTCAGGATGGGCAGCTGCTCTTCGATCAGACGGGCACTGGCTGGAGGCAAGTCAACACTCACGGGTTGCAACAAGACCTGCGCGGGAATGTTTCTTTTTATAGCTCCATCCAGAGACTGGTTGGAGGCAGCCCACATAGCCATGAAGTTTTCGAACAGCACCCTTTCATGAGCAGCATGCTGGTCGATCAGGTACAGCCCATCCGGTCCTTCTGCCACCAGGTAGGCGGAGGCGATTTGACCCACCAGGCGAAGGAGAGGAATCCCCACACCGGCCATCCCACCCTGCCGGGGTGCAAGGTTGGCGGTTGGATCTGAGGATGAGCCGACCGGGGGTATCAAATTTTGGTTCAGGTCTGCTGAAATAGTCCAGGCGGGATCAATCTGCCTGCCGGATCTTAATTCTGCTTGGGAATCATGCCAGTGCAGGTTACCACCGATGGAAGGCACCGGGGTATGAGCTAACAACGCCCGCCTGACCGCCCGTTGGACACCCCGAAACACCAGATCAGCATTTTTAAAGCGCACCTCCGCCTTAGTCGGATGGACATTCACATCCACCGTCTCAACCGGCAGCTGGAGGAAGAGCATGGATAACGGGTAGCGACCAACCATAAGCAGGGTGTGATAAGCCTGGACTAACGCAGTTCCCAAGGCAGGGTCTTGCGCTGGGCGCCCGTTGACGAAGAAAACAATCTCACGCCGGTTGGACCGGGTCAGACTGATCGGGCTAATATAGCCTCGCACCGAGAGGTCATCTTCTTCAGCCAATACTTCTAACATTTGCCTCGCGACCTCCACTCCGTATAAGCTGGCGAGGATTTCACGCCGGTTGCCATTGCCGCTGGTCATCAGGGCTGGGCGCTCATCCTGATATAGGCGGAACTGCACCTGCGGATAGGCCAGAGCGTAGCGAGTCACCATTTCGTCAATGTGCCGCCGTTCGGTGGTGGGGTGCTTGAGGAATTTGAGGCGAGCCGGGACATTGAAAAATAAATCTTCTACTGTAACCACCGTCCCAACGGGAGTACCGACGGTTTGCAACTCACCAGCATGACCTGCCTCCACCCGCAAGCGCACTCCACTAAGCGACCCAGTAAAATGCGAGGTGATGGTTAGGCGCGCTACAGAGGCAATGGATGCCAGGGCTTCACCGCGAAACCCCAGTGTTTCGATCTTGAAAAGGTCGTCGGCAGTGCTCAGCTTACTGGTGGCATGGCGTTCGATCGATAAGAGGATCTCGTCCCCCGGAATGCCACTGCCGTCATCCGAGACTTCCACCAGCCTGGTTCCTGCTTCCCGGACATGGATGGTAATGCGCTTCGCACCGGCATCGAGCGAGTTTTCCAGCAGCTCTTTAACCACCGACGCCGGACGTTCAACCACTTCACCGGCTGCAATCTGGGAGGCTACTTCGGGTGATAATAAATGGATCGGCATATGGATGATATTATATAACATGGGTTCCGCTTTTCGTTCATTATCTCGTATAATAACCCCCATGCGTTTTAAAAGCCTGTATTTTGACCTTGACGACACACTGTACCCGTCAGGCAGTGGCTTGTGGGATGCGATCCGGGAGCGCATGAACGTCTATATGCAGAAATATATCGACCTGCCCCTGGATGAAATCACCACAATACGCCAGGGCTACCTGGAAAAGTATGGCACCACGCTGCGCGGACTGCAAGCGCACTATAACATCGATGCTGAAGACTACCTGGCATTTGTACATGACCTTCCCCTGGAGAAGTATATCCATCCAGACCCAGCCTTGCGCAGTCTACTGCTCAGCCTACCTCAGCGGCGCTGGATTTTTACCAACTCCGACCACAACCATGCCAGCCGTGTCTTGAACATCCTAGGGCTGGCAGGATGCTTCGATGGGATCATCGATATCCATGCCCTTGATTTTGCCTGTAAGCCTGATAAAACGGCCTACGAGAGGGCCTTGCGGATTGCAGGCGACGAAAACGCGGCGGATGCAGTGATATTTGAAGATTCCGTGCGCAACCTGGCTCCGGCGCGCACGCTCGGTTTTTATACCATCCTGGTGGGGAAGAATGGCAGCGATCCGGTGGTGGATAAAGTTATCCCCAGCCTGCACGATTTACATTCCTACTTGCCTCAACTATGGGTCCAAGATGAATAGCCTGGGTACCAATGAATAATAAGCAAATAACGATTGAACAGGCTGCGGAGCTGGTTAAACCCGGAAACATGCTGGCATTAGGTGGAATGACGCTTTATCGACGCCCAGTAGCCTTCGTGCGCGCCTTGATCAGGCGCTACCAGCAAACCGGGGAACTTGCAGACCTGACGCTGTTAGCGTTCACTGCCGGATATGAAAGTGACCTGTTGGTAGGTGCGGGGCTGATCACCCATGTGCGGACTTGCTATTTCGGCCTGGAGATATTCGGTTTCGCACCCATGTTCAGCGCACGGGCTAACGCCGGCAAGCTAGATATCATCGAAGAGACCGAGACGAGCCTCTCCATGGGACTGCGGGCGCAAATGGCATCGGTCGGATTCATGCCGGGTCTCGGATGGATCGGCACCGATCTGCCGCGCCTGCGCCCGGACGTGCGCAGGGTTATCGACCCTTACAGCGGTGAAGAATTGATGGCCTTCCCGGCGATTCATCCCGATGTAGCCGTGATCCATGCCCTCACCGCTGACTTCGACGGCAATGCGCTGATTGGCGACAACAAAGGGGTCGATATTGAGCTCAGCCTGGTGGCTAATACCGTGATCATCACCACCGAAGAGCTGGTGCCTGAGCTGGTCAAAGCTGACCTAGTGGCACCATGTGTCGATGCAGTCGTCCTGGTTCCTGGGGGAGCTGCACCAACCTCCTGCCACCCGCTGTATCCGCTGGATGCGGGAGTGATTTTAGACTACACCGAGCGGGTGAGCGATCAGGATTCATTCGATCATTACCTTTCGCAATTAAATTAAGCATTTCTCACACAATTATGATAATCTTTAGATAATCGAAGCCTATACTAGTATTTGAGTCAGGAGAAAAGATGGAACCAACTCGCAATATTACTAAGATTCTCATCGGTTGTGTTATAGCCGTATTATTGGTTGGATTTCTAGGTGCAGGCCTGGTAGGCGGTTACGTTGGTCATGACGTGATCCATAGTTTAGCCAACACGAGCAAAATCAATACCACAACCGGTGGGAGTACCTCCACCAACACCGAAGAACTATTCGCTCCATTTTGGGAGGCCTGGCAGCTCGTACATAACCAATACCTGAACCAGCCAGTAGATGACCAGAAACTGATGCAGGGTGCCATCCGCGGGATGATGGATTCGCTGGGTGACCCGCATTCAGGATATATGGATCCTGTCGAGTACAGCGACGCCACCGCCCCTCTGGAAGGTTACTCGGGCATCGGTGCATGGGTAAATACCGAAGGTAAATTCCTGACCATTACCGAACCGATGAAAGGCTCGCCAGCGGAATCTGCAGGCTTAAAAGCCGGTGACCAGATCATCGCCATCGATGGTGCGGATATGAAAGGAACTGTCGCTGAGCTTGCCCGGCAAAAAGTGCTGGGTGCAGCCGGCACCAAGGTGGTCCTGACCATTTTACGAACAGGGGTCGAACAACCCTTTGACGTGACGATCACCCGCCAACAGATTTCCATCCCCAGCACAGAATACAAAATGCTGGATAACCAGATTGCTTACGTGCGCTTGAATGCGTTCAGCAATACCACGGCAGACGAGTTGCACGCCGCGTTAGTAGATTTAATGGCCAAAAATCCGAAGGGTCTGATCCTGGATTTACGTAATAACGGTGGCGGGTACCTGGATACAGCCATTGCAGTGGGTTCGGAATTCATTCCGAGTGGTGTTGTGGCGTACGAGGAATATGGTGATGGAAAACGCAACACTTTCAATACCTCCGGAAGCGGGATTGCCACTCAAATCCCGATGGTCGTGCTGGTAAATGAATGGACAGCTTCGGCATCCGAGGTGGTTGCCGGAGCGCTGCAGGATCACGGGAGAGCCCAACTGGTTGGAGTGACCACTTATGGCAAAGGCACCGCCCAAAATTGGATCCCACTGTCAAACAACGAAGGCGCGATCCGAGTGACCATTGCCCGCTGGCTAACCCCCAATGAGCGCAATGTGACCGGAACAGGTTTGACACCTGACGTAGAAGTGAAAATATCGGATGCAGATGCACAAGCTGCAATCGATACCCAGCTGAACAAGGCGATAGAGATTCTATCAAAGCCTTAAATATAAAAATGCAACTTATGCTGACTTTGTGCGTTAATTATGATGGGTAATAGGTAGGAGGTACATTATGGCTTTCTTAGATCCAACATACATGCTGTTTATGATCCCAGCATTTATCTTAATGATCATTGCGCAGACCTATGTGAGCGGCGCCTATAAAAAATGGAGCCAGATAGCGTCGCGCAGCCAGTTTACCGGCGCCAAGGCGGCAGAACGTCTGATCTCAGCGGGAGGGCTGAATGTTTCAGTCGATGGGGTGCGGGGAAAACTCACCGATAATTATGACCCGCGTCAAAAAGTGCTGCATCTATCAGAGGGGGTTTACAACAGCTCTTCTGTGGCTGCATTGGCAATTGCCGCCCATGAGCTCGGGCACGCCATGCAAGACCGGGATGGTTATTTCCCGCTACAGCTGAGAGCTGCCCTGGTTCCCGCAGTTAACATCGGCTCATACCTGGGGTGGATCCTTATTTTTGCCGGATTGCTACTTCGCCTGACCAACCTGTCCTGGCTAGGTGTGCTGGTCTTTTCGGGAGGTGCAGTGTTTGCACTGGCGACTTTACCGGTGGAGCTGAATGCATCTTCGCGGGCAAAGGCATTATTGACCGATACAGGGATGATCATCGGTGATGATGAGCGGCGTGGGGTGAATCACGTATTGAATGCGGCTGCCCTGACCTACGTTGCCGGTCTATTTACGGCAGTCATGCAGCTGTTGTATTTTGTCTCCCTAGTCGGGGGTATGGGAAGACGACGGTAATACTTACCTAAATATAGTTTAGAGTTGAGCCTTCGCGGGAGAATACAAAGATTATCTCCCGCGAAGGTTGGTATAATCCAGTATATGCGGAAATTTATCATCGCCCTTGCATTGCTTCTTGGGTTTATCTTCGTCGTCGCAAGGCTCACAGAAATACAAACAATCGCACAGACATTACAAAGGGGGATATGGTGGTTCCTGGGTCTGGCACTCATCGTAGAGGTCTTATGGACACTTAATTGTGGCGCTTCCTTCAAGGCGATATACCGTGGCATGGGGATTGAGGAGCGAGTTGTTACACTTTCATTGATCGTATCCGCGGCAAATTTTATGAATATAGTCGCCCCATCCGGTGGAGTTAGTGGGATAGCGATATTTATCAGCGAGGCACGGCGTAGAAATTACTCTGCTGCGCGCACTGCAGCTGCAGGGGTGCTGTATTTATTATTTGATTACCTGGGTTTGATTGCGGTTCTCGTCGTGGGCCTGGTGGTGATGATCAGGCGCAACGACCTGTCTATCGTAGTGATCCTGGCTTCAGCGGCTCTGGTAGCCCTGGCAATGCTTTTCACCTACTTGATCAACCTGGGGATGCAGTCGGCGGTCTCATTTGGGAATGCCCTGGCGAAGATTACACGCATCATCAACCGGATCTTTCGCCCATTTATCCATCGGGAATATCTGTCGGAGGCTCATGCCCATGAATTTGCCCACGACGCCGCTGAAGGCCTCATCTTAATGCGCAGCCAACCGCGCAGCATCCTTCTACCGCTGTTTCTGGCGCTAACCAACAAGACCGCCCAGATTATTATCCTTATTTTAGTGTTCTTGGCGTTCAAAATCCCTATCTCTCTCGGAACGATCATTGCCTGTTTCAGTATTGGCACCCTATTTGTGATCATCTCGCCCACGCCGGCGGGCATCGGAGTGGTCGAGGGTGCACTCACCCTGGCACTGACCTCAATGTATATTTCTCTCGAAGATGCTGCTGTCATTACACTCAGTTACCGCGGGATAACGTTCTGGATACCCATGCTGGTGGGGATGATCTCGCTGCGTGCCCTCGAGAAAGTGGGGATCCAGCCGAATGAGAATATTAATAAAATAAATGTTTGACCAAACCCCGTCCATCGTGTATAATCCAAGTTCGTTTAATAAATTAGATATTAAAATCTCAAAGGATTTAGGTAACACAGAATGCCAAAGCGAACTTATCAACCAAAAATTCGTCGCCGTTTGCGTGTGCATGGTTTCCGGCAGCGAATGTCAACAGCAGATGGGAGGAAGGTACTGAAAGCCCGCCGCCTCAAAGGTCGATATCGTCTGACAGTGGTTAAAAATAATCACGTTAAGAAGATCAACTGGCGTGGGTGAACCGCAATTTCCGGCTGAAACAATCCACCGATTTCAAGCGGGTGAGGCGTTCTGGAAAATCTTATGCCCACCCGTTTATTGTGTTGGTTGTGCTGCCTGCTGAAAGCGAAAATACATTAT
>JBGOYO010000161.1:0-6881 GCA_041479715.1 Anaerolineae bacterium | reverse complement strand
TGTTGGGGACAGCGTGGGAAGGAAAAGGCAATCTGTTCGTATGGGGCAGGATTGTTGGAAGAAGGACTTAACTATATTTCAGGGGGGAGCGAGTTCAGGGTTCTAGAAACCAGGTGTACGGCAAAGGGGGATGAATTTTGTGAATACACCATTGATAAGACTCCGATTATCACGTAGCGTTGTTATCCTTTTCGATCATGACAGGGATTCAGATTGCCGGACTTCTAATATACAATGCGTTGATTGAACGACCAGCGTCAAGGTTGATAGTATAATTGGCTCCAACAATTCTTTCCCTTTGCGGAGCGCCAGATTGGGGTGGCCTCCGCTTTTTACTGTAAATGACTACTGAGCTCCTACACGTACCGACACCCACATTGAAGTGGAATATACGCCAGCTATATTGGGATGTATTGTGGTTTGGAATCCTGGCGGGAAGCACACTGGCATTTCAATCGGTGTATGCGGTGCGGCTGGGGGCTACCGGGCTGCAGATTGGATTGATCAGCGCGGGACCGGCGGTGATTGGCTTGTTGTTCACGCTCCCATCGGGGAGGTGGATGGAAGGTAAATCCCTGATCAAGGTGTCATTCAAATCGGCGATATGGCAGCGGCTGGGATACCTGGTGCTGGTGGCGCTGCCATGGATATTCCCATCGCCAGAGGGGCAGGTTTGGGGCCTGATCTGGACGACCCTGGTCATGTCGGTGGCAGGCACGGTGTTAGCAATCTCGTTCAATGCCATGTTCGCCGAAGTTGTGCCCCCAGATTGGCGGGCGCGTGCAGTTGGACGTAGAAATATCATCCTGGCAATCAGTATCACATTGACGACCATCCTGAGTGGTCAGATACTGGATTTGGTGGCATTCCCGCGTAATTATCAGTTTGTTTTCCTGGTGGGGGCGGTAGGGGCTTTGTTGAGCAGCTACCACCTAGGGAGAATCCGGAAACCGGATCAAGCAGTTGAAATTGATGACCCACCCGAGGCAAAGGCCGATGATAGGACAATGGCGATAAAACGTAAATCGCTCTTAAGGCTGGACCTGCTTGTCGGACCTTTCGGGATCTTTATGTTGTCGTACCTGGTGTTTTACGCATTCCAGTATTTCCCGATACCACTGTTCCCGATCGCATACGTCGAAAGGCTGCACATGACGGATGGAATGATCGGCTTGGGGACGGCAATTTTCTACGGGTCGATGATGGCAGCCTCGTTCAGGTTGGGCTATGTGAGCACAAAGTATGGACACCGAAAAGTCTTAATCGTCAGCGCAGCCTTGTTCCCGATATTTCCTCTATTGATGGGTATAGCCAACGGACCGGCATTATATTACCTGGCATGCTTAATTGGCGGGGCGGTGAATGCGATGCTCACGGGGGCGGTGCTTAATCGCCTGATGGAGCGAGTGCCGCCAGGAGACCGACCGGCACACATGACGTTACACAACCTGGCGCTTAACCTGGGCATTCTGGCGGGTTCATTGCTGGGACCATTGTCTGCTGGACTGTTTGGGCTGCAGCCTTCACTGTATATATCAGCAGCGCTGAGGCTGTTGGCGGCGGGTTTATTCTGGTTATGGGGGTAAACCCAATATTATCCCGGTGAGCGTTGATCGCGATAGAGGGCGGTGAGCTGACGCCATTCAGGAAGGCTGAGGGTTTCAGCGCGTCGCATGGGATCGATATGGGTATCTTTCAGCAAGGTTTCGACGGATGAAGGTGGTAGTCGCAGCCCACCGGAAAGGGCGTTGCGCAGGGTCTTCCTTTTTTGGCTAAAGCCGGCTCGGATGAGCTGGAAGAACAGGTCGAGGTGAGCAGGTGGGATGAGCGGGGAAGGGAAGAGGGTAATGCGAAGAACAGCTGAATTCACATTTGGGGGAGGATAGAAAGCACCGGCAGGGATACGATAAGCGATTGAGGGCTGCCCGTAGACTTGCACACTGAGGGCTAACAGGCTCATATCACCAGGAACAGCACAGATACGCTCGGCTACCTGTTCCTGGACAGTGAGCACCAAGCGAGTGGGCGGCGGATCGGACTCTAAGAGATGGCGGATGAGGGCAGACGTGATGTAATAAGGGATATTGGCGACCACCAAATAGCTTTCTTGCGAAACCAGCCCTGCTGGATCAAGAGCGAGGATATCCCCTTGAACCACACGTACATTGGAGTATTGACCGACAACCTGGGTGAGGGCAGGGATCAGGCTGGAATCGAGTTCGACTGCCACCACTGAGTGGGCAGTGATTGCCAGGTGACTGGTGAGGCTGCCCAAACCTGCCCCAATCTCGAGGACGACATCCTGCGAAGTGACCTCAGCGGCAGCAATGACCTGGTTAAGGGCAGTCTCGTCCAACAAGAAATTCTGACCCAGGGATTTCTTGGGATGGAGCCCATACTGGCGGAGCAGGCTAGGGACGTCCAATTTTGGCAGGCTCAAGGGATGATCCAGACAATATTACCAGGTGGGGGCCAGAGCAGGTACACCGTCACCCAGGAATGCCAAGCGACGTAATCACTATCACTGTAACCGAGGTCGATCCAACGCCCAACCACGCCCCCGCCGATATCGGCGGCAATTACCTGACCATATCCTGGGACGTACATTTGGGTGAATAAGGGGATCACGCTGGTATCCACGGCGGCGACACCCTTTTTGAGGGGCATGCCGGAGGCGGTGGTATCACCGACTTCGGAAGGATGGTAGGACGTGGCATACATCTTAATCTCGCGCCAATACTGGATGGTCACACCATCGACCGTGGTGGTGTGCATCACAATGTTGGTGCCATAGCCGATGATACGCGGCTGAGGCTGGCGAGCGACCCATTGGCTATCCGTCTGGCGGGAGACTTCCTGACCGTCCTCATAACGCACGCGGACACGCTCGGCAGAGAGACCGTATTCACCCGCCTGGATGATAGAGGTGCTATCGAGATCCAGGTCGGAGACCGGCTGGTACTCCTTCTCAAACGGGATGGGGGACTGCTCGAGCAGGACCTGCTCAGAGACACGTACCAGGCGGATCTTGCCACTAGACGGGATGAGCTCTGCTGAGTATGGGGTGCTATAGTCAAGACCCTGAGGAGCCAGGTGGGCGGCTTGCAGCGCTTCACCAACGGTGGTGGCAGCGGTGAGAACAGAAACATCCCCAAATTGGGTTTGAATAGACACCGGACGGGCACGGGTGAGGCTGGCTGACAACCCTGGACTGAGGGGAGCTGACACAGCAGGGAGCAAACGATCGGCGGTGTATAGGAAGTACCCCTCAGCCCATAGAGCCGAGCCAAGGGTCGGTGCAGCTGAATTCAGTGTTTGGGTTTCACCGTCTGTTGTCAGGGTAAATCCAACGGACCGGACCACCTGGAGGGGAATCGACCTTATATCGATGGGGAAGGCCTGGGTAGGCGGCACCGGCTGACCGTTGGTGAGGATAACGTCACCCGGCTCGAGCGCCACTCCTGCTTGGGCAAGCAGGTCGGAAGATGTGCGCTTGGAGCTATAAAGTGTAGTAGTCACGCCATCTGCCAGGACCTGCACAGGGATGGCGCGAACCAGGGTGATCGTCTGCTCATTTTTCAGCCAGGCTTCCTGGGGAGGGTCGAGCTGATCTTGAGGAGAGAGAGGGATAGCCTGGATACGGAGCAGGTCACCCACCTTAAATGCATAAGTGGTGATCTGTCGGGAGGCACCATCTACGGTCAAGGTGACGGTTTTACGGAGACCAAAGAAGAGGGCTAAGCCCAGCACGACGACTAACGCCAAAATAAGTGCAGGGTAGCGAACCTTGTGCAGGATAGACTTCATGAGATGGATATTATACCTGCATCGATCAGCCTAGCTAGGAAAGCAATTTACGGGCAATGACCATGCGCTGGACCTCACTGGTGCCCTCCCCGATGGTCATGAGGCGGGCATCGCGGTAGGTGAGCTCGACGGGATATTCGCGGCTGTAACCGTAGCCACCGTGAACCTGAATGGCATTGCGGCAGACACGCTCAGCCATCTCAGTGGCGAATAATTTGCCCATGGAAGCTTGTTTGGTGAAGGGGCGTTTTAGTTCCTTTAGCCAGGCAGCATGATAGATCATCCAACGGGCAGCCTGGATCTCGGTGGCGGCATCAGCCAACATCCACTGAATGGCCTGGTGCTCGGCAATCGGCTTCCCGAAAGTCTGGCGTTCTTTAGCGTAGCGGATAGCATCCTCCATGGCGGATTGAGCCAGGCCAATGGAAAGGGCACCGATGCCAATGCGCCCGCCATCCAGGGTAGTGAGGGTCTGCTGGAGACCTCGACCCAGGGTTCCCAGCAAATGATTATACGGGAGGTGTACATCTTCATAAGTTACGGCGTTGGTGGGCGAGCCTTTAAGACCCATTTTCTTCTCAGGCGGAGCGATGTGTAGACCATGCGTCTCGGTAGGGACGATGATCATGCTGAGGGAATGGGGACCACCAGAGGGGTCGGTGCGGACGAGGGTGATGATGTAATCGGCGATGCTGGCATTGGTGCACCAGGCCTTGGAACCATTGATGACCCACTCATCACCGACATGCTCGGCATGGGTGCGAACCCCACCCTGGATATCTGACCCGGCGCCGGGCTCAGTGAGGGCGAGCGAACCCAGCTTGCTCCTACCGGAAGCAGCCCTGGGAAGGTACTCCCTTTTCTGTTCCTCAGTGCCAAAAAGGACGATGGGGGAAGTGCCCAGGCCATTATGGGCGGCAATGGCAAGGGCTGTGCTGCCGCAGCCCCAGCCTAGTTCTTCGATAGCGATGGCGGCACTGACTGCGTCCACCCCGGCGCCACCGTATTCCTCGGGTATGTTCAGACCGAGCAGACCGAGGGGTCCCATTTTACGGACGGCGGGCCAGTTGAATTCAGCGGTTTCATCCACTTCGTGGGCTTTCGGTTTGACTTCTCGAGCAACAAAATCATGAACAGTATCGCGCCACATGCGCTGCTCATCAGATAAGTCGAAGTCCATGGATGCATCTCCTATAGGTTTATTTAAATTGGAAATATTTATGAGATGATCAACACCAGTAAAGCTATTGTACTCCGAACTTTTTCACTGCGACAGAAGATATGGGTGGTCATCGCTAAGCATGGCTGCCAAAATAGAAGGCGGGGAGGATCAGGAGGAGATAGCTGGAAAGGTTGGCGATGAAAACGAACAAGCTGTTCTGGCGGAGAGAATCGCGCTTGAAGTAAGTGAGAATGATCCCTTCGACCAGTAGGGAGATCACAAAGGAGATGGGCAACCAGATCAGTGGATTGCTCTGGAGCAGGATCAGCAGGATGCCGTTAACAACACCGGATACCAGGTTCATGATGAAGGAGACCTTCATACAAGTGCGGGTAGGATTCCAGCTAAGCAGGGTGAGGGCCACACCTTCGATGAGGCCGAGGAGAAGATCGACCATTAGCATAGCGAGGAAGCCGAAGATCAGCAGCACGACGGGGGCGGCGGGTCCGGTGATGGCGAGGAGAAGGGTGGCGGGCATGGGGGGTAAGAGCAGCGGTTAGCGATTAGCTTTTAAGAATCGTGGCGTTGATGGAATTTGAGGTAGATCATCCGTGCAGTATACCCTATAGTGATAATTAATCATTGACTAAGATGCAACCAAGCACCCAGGTGAATTGTTTCGTAAAAAAAATAAATCGAAACAATTCATTTTAAACAATGCATCCTGGTGAGAGATTTTCACCAGGGATCCAGGTCATGTAATTACTCACCCATCCCCCCTTCCCAAAATTTGTATAGACCGGATAGATAGGTAACACCTGTTCGGAGACATGGGTTACACATTCAATACAATCAATACAATAAGGGCATATCGGTTAAGAGAAAGGAGATCGGTCATGCCCTGGAAGGAAATAACAACCATGTCAGCAAGAACAGATTTCATCCAATTGGCTAAACTCGAAAAGGCCAATATCAGTCAACTGTGTAGGATTTTTGGGATTAGTCGCAAAACTGGATATAAGTGGCTCAAGCGGGAGCGAGAACTGGGACCATCGGGGATGGTTGATCGGTCGCGTAAGCCGCACAACAGTCCAAAGCGAACAAAGGCAACGATTGAAAACCAAGTGCTGGCTGTGCGACAGAAACACAAAGCGTGGGGAGGCCGGAAGATTCGGAAAATCTTACAAAACAAGGGGTGCATTCAAGTTCCAGCTGCGAGTACCATTACCGCCATTCTACGCCGCCATCAACAAATCGACCCCGAAGAAGCGCAGAAGCACAAACCCATGCAACGATTCGAGCAGGAGCAACCGAATGAGTTATGGCAGATGGATTTCAAAGGTTACTTTGCCTTAGAAGCAGGCGGTTACTGCCATCCGCTGACTGTGCTTGACGACCATTCTCGCTTTCTGGTGGGGCTCAAAGCCTGCCCAAACGAGACAATTGAGACTGTTCAAACCCAATTGACAGCCATTTTTCAACGTTTTGGCTTGCCTGAACGAATGCTGATGGATAATGGGTCGGCCTGGGGATTTGACCGTGAAGCTCGTCACACCCTCCTGACAGCCTGGCTTATCCGTCTGGGCATAGCCATTTCGCACGGACGCCCCTATCACCCACAAACCCAAGGAAAAGAAGAGCGATTAAACCGTACCCTCTCGGTAAAGGTAATCCAGCAAAATAAGCTAAGTACTCTACAGGAAAGCCAGGAAGTTTTTGATCATTGGTGGCAGATTTACAATTACATTCGTCCCCACGAAGCACTAGGGTTGCTTACTCCAGCCACCCGTTACAAGCCTTCGCTACGCCCCTTTCCAACCATCCTGCCTCCCGTTACTTATGAGCAAGACGACTTGATCCGCAAGGTTGACATCGTTGGAAAGATCTATTTTCATGGCCGAACTTTTCGTAT
>JBGOYO010000160.1:0-6911 GCA_041479715.1 Anaerolineae bacterium | reverse complement strand
CCAATGAATAGATCCACACGAACGCCGTGAGCCAGGCGCCTGCTGTGCCAATAGTAAAGACCAGCCAGCCTCGAAAGCCAGTCAGTAGATACAGGATCGCCAGCACGCCCACCAGGATCGGCAAAAGCCGCAAATTGAGATGGCGCTCAACCCGTCGGTCTAAGCGGCTGGAGGGTTTTCTGGGGGATAACTTAGCACGGTTCATCGACGTAAAATAACTTCGACATTAATTCCCCTCTTCCGGTAATGAGAATGAATCCCACGTCTACCAATAAACGCCGCCAAAGCTGGTGCTGCATTCTCCTTATGCAATCCCAGTAAGGGCGATAATATGCTTGACCTCCTGATGGGTATTATTTAAGCAGTTCTTCCGCGTAATGGCAGGCAGTGAAGTGCTGTGGGAGTAGCTCGCGCAGCGGCGGTTCATCAACGGAGCAATTAGGTCGGGCCATCGGGCAGCGCGGGTGGTAATGGCACCCGGGAGGTGGGTTGATGGCATTCGGTATCTCACCTGCGGGCATGGCTTCGGTGCGTCGATGGGTCGGATCAGGTACTGGAACTGCTTCCAATAAAGCATGCGTATACGGGTGCACCGATCTTTCGTACACATCCCGTAAAGGACCCACCTCGCACAGTTTTCCCAAGTACAGGATGGCGATGCGGTTGCACACATATTTCGCCGTCGCCAGGTCGTGAGTGATGAACAGGTAGGTCAGGTCAAACTCTTCCTTGAGCTTCATCATTAGGTCGAGTAGGAGTGCCCGGACTGAAACGTCAGCCATGGCGATCGGCTCATCCGCCACGATGAGCGCTGGATTGGTTACCATGGCTCGAGCCAGTACCACCCGCTGGCGCTGTCCACCCGAGATCTGGTGGGGATAAAGGTCATAAAAAGCGTTCGCCGGGTTCATGCCCACGGCAGAAAGGATATCCAATACTCGTTTTTTCCGCTCATCGGTTGAGAGCTTGGTTAGGTGGATCTTGGCGGGATGGTCAATCGCCTGACCCAGGGTCATGCGTGGGTTGAGTGAAGCCAGAGGGTCCTGGAAGACGATCTGCATGCGCGCGCGCATACGACGCATGTCTTCTCCAGACAGCTTGCCCAGGTCAACGCCATCGAATATCACCTTCCCCGAAGTGGGCTCCAACAGGCGCAAGACCAGCCTTCCCATGGTAGATTTTCCGCTGCCACTCTCACCTGCCAAACCAAACACTTCACCCTTATGGATATTGAAACTGACGTCATCGACAGCTTTGACTGATGGGACGTTGCCCCGGTTCAACAATGAAGCAAATAGGCCGGTTTGGATCGGGAAGTATTTGCGTATATGCTCGACCCGCACCAGCTCATTAGCAGTAGTGGAGCTTTCACCCTGGATCGTTTTTGCGTCCACTGACGGGGTCTCAGGCATGGCTTTGCTCCTGTCTCTTCGCCATTACCGATGGATACAGCCAACAAGCGGCTAATTGGTTTCCCTCGATAGCGACCAGGGGAGGGATTTCTTCCTTGCAGATATCCATCACAAATGGGCAGCGTGGATGAAAGCGACAACCAGCCGGGGGATGGGATAAGTCTGGAGGTGCACCGGCCATCTTATATAGCTCGGCACCATCCAGCTTAATATTCGGCACTGAACGCAGCAAGCCCTGGGTATATGGGTGCTTGGGTTGGGCGAATACATCATTGATATCCCCCACCTCCATCATTTTGGCAGCGTACATCACCGCGATGCGATCTGAAATTTCAGCCACCACGCCAATGTTGTGGGTGATGAGCAGGATGGTTAACCCAAACTCCTTCTGCAGCTCCTTGAGCAGGTCGAGGAATTTGGCCTCGACGATCACATCCAATGAGGTGGTCGGTTCATCCGCGATCACCAATTTTGTCCGCAAGGCCAGCGCCAGGGAGATCATCACCCTTTGGCGCATTCCGCCAGACATCTGATGGGGATAATCTGTGATCCGCTCACGCCGAATACCCAGGCGTTCGATCAGCACTTCAGATCGTTTCCGCGCCTCTTTTTCAGATACCTCGGGCTCGTGTGTTTGAATAGTTTCGGTCAGGTGGTCGCTGATGCGTTGCACCGGGTTGAGGCTGGTCATGGGGTCCTGGAAAACCATGCCGATTTCAGCCCCGCGGATTTCCGGCATTTCATCGAGGGATAAGGTCATCAGATCACGACCATCAAACCACAGCTCACCTTTGGTGATCTTGGCCGGGCCGGTATGTAAACGCATCAATCCCTTACCCAAGGTAGACTTTCCACAGCCCGATTCGCCTACCAGGCCCAGGATTTCTCCCCGCCGGATATCGAGCGAGACGTCATCCACCGCATCGACTGAGCCGGCACGGGTAGTATATTCAACGGTCAGGTGACGGATGGAATATAAAATATCTTCGGGCATCAGCGTGACCTCAGCTTGGGGTTGAATATCTCGGTCAAGCCTTCACCCAGCATGGTAAAGGCCAGTACCACCAACAGGATCGTGAGTCCTGGGAAAGTGATCATCCACCAGGCATTCTGGATGAAACGTTGTCCCCTCGCCAGGTCGATTCCCCAGTCAGCAATGGTCGGGGGTAAACCTAATCCCAGGAAGGCCAGGCCCGCACCGGTCAGAATGGCGTCTGCTACATTAACTGAAAATATAATTGCCACCGAAGGGATCACATTGGGAAAAATGTAGCGTTGCAGGATTTCCCAGCTGCGTGCCCCAATGCTACGGGCAGCTTCGACGTATACTTCCTCTTTGACAGCCAGCGCCTGACCTCTAACAATACGATAGTACGTGGGGATATATAGGACCGCAATCGCAACGATGACGTTTATTACACTGGGGCCCAGGACGGCGGTAATGGCAATCGCCAGGATTAAGCCAGGAAATGCATACATGCTGTCCATCAGCAAACTCATCAGACGGTCAGGTGTACCACCGATGAAGGCAGCCATTAATCCCAACGGAACACCTAACACCAATGCGATGATCGATGAGCTAAATCCAATGGTCAACGCTACGCGTGTACCCCACAGAATCCGGCTCCACATATCCTGGCCAATATCATTAGTCCCCAAGAAGAACCCACCTGCAGTTTGAGCACCACCCGTGAGGCTTTGAGCCAGACGCAGGGTCGGATATTGTGCGGCGAGGTCTTTAAACTCATTCGACTGGATCACCACAGCATTGTCTTTGCCGTCGACGACGGCCTGTAGTGCTAGCTCTACGGTTGAGTAACGATCGATCACGGGTCGCAGGCGTAGTCCCGCCGGCTCATTCTTTATCTTGTTATCGATCGCTTGGGCGGCATCATTTAACGCACTGCCAGAATTGCCCCCTTGCACCACGCTGACGATCGGTCGTGGTTGTGCACTGGTGACTGCCATGTCTGCAAGCGTATTGACCGTTGAGGTGATCGGTACGACCAACACCGGAACAGGTGGATATTCACCCGGAGGCAGGAAGCTGGGACCTACCTGCACATCGGGAGCGTATGGTGCAAACAACTGTGGAACAACCGCAATGGTGATGAAGATAACAACTAAAACCGATGAAATGGCCACGAACCACCAATCGGCGCCGTACCACTTCCGGGCATTCAATATGCGCCGGACCAAGCCTACTTTTTGCAGCTCAACTTCCCAGGTGGTGGTTTCCGGCATGATTTCAGGAGGGCGCGCTCCAATATTTTTCATGCTTTAATACCTCACCCTGGGGTCAACCAGGCTGTAAATCACATCGACTGCCAGGCTGATCATAGCCACCAGTAAGGCAAATACTGCAATTGTGCTTTGTACAGCCGTATAATCCCGCGCCGAGATGCGCTCCACCAGGTAGCTGCCCATGCCTGGCCAGGAGAATACCGTTTCTGTCAGCACCGCTCCTGCCAGCAGGATGGCAACTTGCAGTCCGATCAGCGTGATGATGGGGATCAAGGCGTTCTTCAAGGCATGGCTATAAACCAGAATGCGCTCTCGAATTCCGCGTGCGCGCGCGGCTGAGATATAGTCCATCGAAAGGGTTTCGATCACATTAACTCGGGTGAGGCGGACGAAAACTCCCGAGAGGATCAATCCCAGTGTAAGCGTCGGTAATACTAAATGTTCAAGCACAGACCTCAAAGCTAACCAATTTCCAGTGATGATTGCATCGATGGTGTAGATATTGGTGATGTGGGTTAAAGTTGTCCCAATGATTGGATCGATTCGACCTGAGATTGGCAGGATAGCCAGCTTAACCCCAAACAGGAGCTGTAACATCAGGCCCAACCAGAAGATGGGCAGTGAATAAATGACCACTGCGTAGATACGCCAGGCGTAATCTACCGGACCTTTGCGGCGCGAGGCTGCCCAGGCTCCTCCGTAAATTCCAATGACCAATGCCAATATGGAAGCCGGCACAATCAGCTCCAAAGTTGCCGGGAAGCGCTCACTCATTTCATCGACGATCGGACGATGGGCACCAATCAGGCTGTTTCCGAAGTGAAGGGTGAATAATTGCACCAGGTACCGCCCATACTGAACATAAATGGGATCGTTCAAGCCAAGTTCCAGGCGGATATTGGCGATCATCTCCGGGGTACCTTTGGGACCCAGCTGAGAGCTGACCGGATCTCCAGGGATAACCCTCATGATCAAAAAAACCAGCGAACCCAGGATCAGTACCATCGGCAGGGTCATCACGATCCGCGTCAGGATATAGCGACGGAGACCTGAGCTGCCTCTGATGAACACATAACCCAGCAGGAACAGTGCCGGAATACCGATGATGAGGGCGATCAGGGCGATGGGTTGCATGGGTGCTGATCAGGAAAAAATTTGGGGAGCGGGCGGTTAACCCGCCCCCCACGTACAGAGATTATATATTAAGGTGTCTTGGTTAGCAACGAATATAAGAATATAATCGGTGGACCAATATTCAAATTTTGAGGCTCAGCAAACGCGCTTGATCCCTTGATATTGCTCCGATAGACGACATGCTCGGATACAAAGTACAGCGGTACGGTTAACACCATATCCGCTGCGAGTTGCTGCGCCTGCTTATAAAGATCAGCACGCTTGGTAATATCGGTCTCGGTGTCAGCCTGGTTGAGCAGGTTCACCAGATTGGTTGCATCCGTGCCAAAGGTTCCGGAGATGGGTGTACCATAGCTGGATCCTTCTGCTGGGACGGTCACGTTGGTGCCCTCACCCTTGTTGTAAACGAAGGGATCGAGGTAGTTGGACGAGTCAGGATAATCAAAGAACCAACCCAGGATACCCACGGGGTAGGCTTTACCGCCGACCAGAGAAGTGACGTAAGTGCTCCACTCCTGAGCCTGCAGGTTCACCTGGATCTCACCCGTCGCTTCCAGCTGGGTCTTGATCAGCTGCATGGCGGCCACGGTTGAGGCACCATAGTGTTCTGGCGGGTACCACACGTCCAGTTTTAGCGGCTTGCTGGCAGAATAGCCCGAGGCTTCCAGGTATTTCTTGGCTTCATCCAGGTTTGGCGAGGTGTATGTTGTATCAAACGCATCATTTGCACCCAGGAAGCCAGGTGGGATCATCGAGAACAGCGGAGATACGTTACCGCCATACACGGTATCGACGATGGCATTGCGGTCAATGGCCGAAGCGATGGCCTTATCCACATTCGGGTCATTGGTGGGTGCCATGGTATGGTTGATCACCAGGAAGCGAATGCCACCACCATTGACCTCCCCAACGGTAAGGCCGGAAACACTCTTCAACGGTGTCAATTGCTCTGGTGAAAGGATGCGCCAGGCGACGTCGATCTCACCACTTTGGACTGCCAGAGACATGGTATTGGCATCGCTGTAGAATTTGATGATGATCTGGTCGACCTGTGGTTTCAGGTCACCGGTGTAGTAGGGGTTTGGCTCGAGCACCATCTGCTCACTCTGGTTATACTGTGAGATGAACCATGGACCCGTGCCGTATATGGGCGCAGTCGGGAACAACACGCATTGGTCCGCTGGGAAGGTCTTGGGATCTGATGAAACATATGGGGCGACTGCCAGGATCTGCAAGAAGTAGGCGACCGGTACCTTCAGTGTGAAGACGATCGTCTTTGCATCGGGGGCAGTGATGCTCTTTACATAAGGGACGGCTAGCGTATCAGCCACATCATTCGGGCATTTGGAGCCGATAGTCAGAAGGCGGTTTAGCTGCGCCGCGTACATCGTTGCATCCAGGGGAGTCCCGTCTGCGAACTTGATCCCATCCTTCAAGGTGAAGGTATAGGTCAGGCCGTCAGAAGATATCGTGGGCATGGCTGTTGCCAGCACCGGTTCAACGTCGGTTGTGCCAGGTTTGTACCTGAGCAAACCATCATCTACGTTATAAATGATTTCCCAGTCATGCACCGCATAGGCATCACCTGGATCTAGGCTGGCGATCTTGTCCGTTGTCCCGATGATGATCGTGGTCTTGGCGGGTGCTGTGGTTGGCGCTGTCGTTGGTGCTGTGGTTGGGGGGGCTGTAGTCGGTGGGACTTTAGTCGGTGCAGCTCCTTGAGTAGGCGGCACAGCACTGGGTGGCGTAGTAGGCTGTGAAGTTGCGGGGGCGCATGCAGTCAAGATCATGACCGTCACGATCACCACGCCAAAAATTTTGTATAAGCGATTGTGTTTCATAATTACTAAATCCTCCTTGTATTTACCTTTTCTTATTTGAAAGTATTAACCATTGATGAAGTTTTTTTATCCACTGATGATCTTGTATAATAAACCTCCTCTCTATTTAATCATCTTCGACTCTATTTTACAGACAGCCCGTCAATTATATACCGTTTTTTTTCTCATGACGTTAATCATTTCATAAACGATTATTAACATACTCACTATGTATGTCCTTGGTTCATGCTGCGATCAGCCCGGCTGATCTTGGCTGTGTTTGCGCAGGTCCGCAATGATG
>JBGOYO010000159.1:0-6911 GCA_041479715.1 Anaerolineae bacterium | reverse complement strand
TTCCTTAATCTTGCGCGATATGGGATATAAAGTGGCTGCCATCCGCCACCCCATGCCGTACGGTGACCTGGTGAAGCAGGCCGTCCAGCGTTTTGCCGATTATTCCGACCTGGACAAGCATGAGTGCACCATCGAAGAACGCGAAGAGTACGAGCCCCACCTGGATAATGGCGTCATCGTCTACGCCGGCGTGGATTATGAAAAGATCCTGCGCCAGGCGGAGCAGGAAGTCGATATAGTCCTATGGGATGGCGGGAATAACGATTTCCCATTTTACGTATCCGATCTGCAGATCGTGGTGGCTGACCCCCACCGGCCGGGGCACGAGATGAGCTACCATCCCGGAGAAACCAACGTTCGTGCAGCTGATGTATTCGTGATCAATAAAGTCGATACCGCCGATCCTGAGAATGTGATCAAAGTCCGCCAGAACCTGCGACTGCTTAATCCCGATGCGATCGTCATTGAAGCCGCCTCACCGCTGTTTGTGGATGACCCGGCATCCATACGCGGCAAGCGTGTGCTGGTCATCGAAGACGGTCCGACCCTGACCCACGGCGAGATGGCGTATGGAGCGGGGTTCGTTGCTGCCCGGCGTTTCGGTGCCTCAGAGATCGTTGACCCGCGGCCCTTCGCGGTCAAGTCGATCAAAGCCACCTACGAAAAATATCCAAATACAGGGCCTATCCTGCCTGCCATGGGCTATGGTGAAGCCCAAACGCGCGACCTGGAAGCTACGATCAACCGGGCGGATGTGGATATGGTCATCATCGGCACACCCATCGACCTGAACCGCATCATCAAGATCAATAAACCTGCCCAACGTGTGCGTTACGAGCTGCAGGAAATCGGTCGACCCACCCTTGAAGATATCCTGAGAGCCAAATTCGGCAAGTAGGCAATCGCTAGGATCGATTTGATCGGAACCTGATGCCCTCATTGAATTGGGCCACCAAGTCTCTACCCCAACTACCCCCAGCCGCCCTGGAGATGGATTCAATCATCTATCCCCGGGGCGTTGGTTATCCTGACGCAACACCCGAAAACCAGCTGATGATGGGCGACAACCTGATGGTGATGTCTGCCCTGCTGCCTGATTTCCGCGGCAAGGTCAATCTGATCTACGCCGACCCACCATTCTTCACCAACCGGCATTATCCCATGCGCATCGGCCGGGGGGAGGATTCTCGCCGCCCGCAGGAGTGGCAGCTGGCAGAAGGTTACCCCGATCACTGGCCGGATATTGATTCTTACCTTGATATGCTCTATCCACGCCTGAAGACGATGTACGAATTGCTTGCCCCAACCGGCGCGCTATACCTGCACCTCGATTGGCACGCTAGTGCTTATGCACGCATGTTACTGGACGAGATTTTCGGAGCTGAACGTTTGCTGAATGAGATTGTCTGGGTTTACCACGGCCCATCACCAATCCGCTCGGCATTCAACCGCAAGCACGACACCATCCTGGTGTATACCAGGAGTGAAAAATACACCTTCAACGTCGATGATGTCCGCCAACCTTATGACCCCTCCACGGTGAAGACCTTTGCTTCTTCTCCCAAAGCGGGCTTTGGCAAGGTCCCAAACCTCGCGCGCGGCAAAGTCCCCGAAGACTGGTGGTATTTTCCGGTGGTGGCGCGCCTGCACTCAGAGCGCAGCGGGTACCCCACTCAGAAGCCTGAACGTCTGTTGGAGCGCATTATTCTGGCCTCCTCCAATCCCGGTGAGCTGGTGGCTGACTTTTTCTGTGGTTCCGGGACGACCCCTGTTGTAGCGGCCAAACTCGGGCGGCGTTTTCTTGCCAGCGATTTAAGCTACCGGGCAGTCCACACTTCCCGCCTCAGGCTGGTTAGGGCAGGCTCCCCGGTGTTTGCGATGAAGCGATTAAGCGGCAGAGTCTCCCCAAAAGAAGACCCCCAGCCGGCTCATCCGTTACGGATTAAGCTCGAAGGCCAGACGGTGTTCCTCATTTCGGAACAACCTGAGGAGATCGACTATTGGGAGGTCGACCCCGCCTGGGATGGTAAGGTATTCCACAGTGTTCTCCAGGCACTCCGACCGAGGGGAAAAGGCGGCTTCGTCGACCACCTCAGTCTGCCAGGTTCGAACCGAAATCTACCAATTTGCGTTCGTGTGGTGGATGCCCACGGAAATACTTTCTGCCTGAAGTATTAAGCAGCTCGTATACTACCTTATAAAACAAAAAACCCGCCTAGTAATAATTGCGGGTCCGATGATTTTTTTCAAGTATGTTATTTATGCATCCAGCCGATACCCAACCCCACGGATGGTCTTGAGGAATTGCGGTTGGCGTGGGTCTTCTTCGAGTGCTTCCCGCAGCCAGCTGATGTGCACATCCAAGGTGCGGGTATCTCCCGTATATTGGGTTTCCCAAACTTCGGAAAATAGTTTTTGGCGTTCAACCGCCTCCCCAGCATGCAGCAGCAGCACATGTAACAAGTGGGTCATCCTGGGCGTCAGGCGGGCTTCGCGCCCTTTACATCTCACACGCTGTAGCTCCAGATCTAAGCGGATATAGCCGACGTGTAATATGTTTTTGCCATCGCCTGGCAGCAGGGGTGTGATCCGGTTGAGAAGCTTGCGTGAAGTGAATGGCAGTTCAAGCACTACGTTCGCGGCGGTAATACCCGTGACGGTATGCTCAGGTGACACGATCAGCACGATAGGCATCCTGGTAGACTGGCCTCGGATTTCATTGCATATCCTTTTACCGCTGCTCCTCAGCGATGCCGCGTTGACCACCACCAAGTCAGGATCGATTTCCACCAGGCGCGCCAAAGCAGCGC
Organism: Anaerolineae bacterium; assembly: GCA_041479715.1. GTDB lineage: Bacteria > Chloroflexota > Anaerolineae > Anaerolineales > UBA4823 > FEB-25. The sequence goes on along the minus strand of JBGOYO010000159.1, from coordinate 4,101 downwards.
TACCTGTTGGCACGAGTTCCACCAAGAATTCTTTTTTCCTCAAGGAGGGCACGAAGGACGAGCTATCCGTTCGAGTTCCCTCCACCCATAATATACTTGCTTTCATCAACCAATATTCCAATTAACAAATTTACCCAAAGATTGTATTCCCCACTTATCAAATGAGTGGGGCTATTATACCGTAATCTTCATTTCAGGCAAGATGTTAAAGGATTTTCTTAACATAACAACATTGTTACTCAACATTAATAGCTCCTCCGTGTGCGATACCTGCATTTCAACACACTTATTCCATGTTAGAATCACCTCACTGAGGATAAATGGTGCCGGAGGCCTCTTATGTCAGATATGGTTGAAGTCGTTATAGACAGTATCCGGGTCAGCTTGATCTCACAACAGCGGATCGTCATTCTGCGTGAGGTGGATGCAGATCGCTACCTGCCCATCTGGATCGGCATCTACGAAGCTGAAGCCATCGCTCTGGCACTACAAGATGTCGAGGTCGCCCGTCCCCTGACCTGGGATTTGCTCAAAAATATTTTCACCATCATGGATGCCCGTATCCTGCGCGTAGAAGTGACTTCGCTGCATGATGATACTTATTACGGCAACATCGTTGCCGAAGTGGATGGACGTAATATTGACATTGACTCACGTCCCTCCGATGCGATCGCTCTAGCGGTGCGCGCCCATGTGCCCATCCTGGTTTCCCGTCCCATCCTCGACTCGGTCGGCGTAATCCCTGAAGAGGATATCCAGGAAAGCACCGAAGACCCGGGGCAGAAGTCTGAGGCGCCAGCTTCAGAAATCAATGAGGAGAATTTATCGGTGTTTGAAGACTTCCTTGAAAACCTTGATATCGATGACGAGGATAAAGGTGATCAGGAAGATGATGAAGGCAAGAAAAAACCATCGAAATAACGTTAATCAACTGAGTGCAAGAGCATAAAAACGTGATATCCTATGCTTTAACTCAATTCGTTCAAATCCGTGAAAGACGAGCATGAGCGACGTATTATCTTTTGATGAAGCTCCTGCACCCGCCCCGCAGGTAGTGCCCCACAGCCGGGAGGCTGAAGAGGCCGTCTTGGGTGCAGTCTTGATCAATCCAGAAGCGTACTATGAGGTCTCCCAATTCCTGCGCGCGGAAGACTTCTACATCCTGCGCCATCGCTGGCTGTGGGAAGCTTTCATGCGCCTGCAGGAACGCCGTGCACCGATCGATTTTTTGACCGTGGTTGAGGAGCTGGACCAGGTAGGGCAGCTTAACGAGGTGGGTGGACCTGTTTACATCACCACTCTGATCAACAACGTCCCCTCGTCATTGCATGCTGAGGCTTACGGGCGGATCATCGAGCAGACTGCCATCAGGCGCCGCATGTTGGATGCTGCCAACCAGATCGCCAAACTGGCCTACCAGGAAGAAAACCGTCTGGAAGCTGTCATGGATGAGGCTGAAAAAGCCATCTTTGGTGTCAGTGAACGGCGCATGACGCGTGACCTCCAATCCATCAAGACCGTCCTCAGCGATTACTACAGCCGCATCGACCAGCTCTCAAAGCGGGCGGAAGATTATTTCGGCGTTCCCACCGGTTTTATCGATTTAGATCGCTTGCTGGGTGGTTTGCAGCCCTCCGACTTCCTGATCATCGCAGGCAGACCAGGCACCGGAAAAACATCCTTCATGCTTACAGTGGCCAAAAATGCCGCCCTGGTCCATAAAAAGCATGTCGCTATTTTCACAATGGAAATGTCTAATGATCAGCTGGCGCAGCGCTTGATCGCCCAGGAAACCGGCATCGATTCCCACCACCTGCGCACCGGCAAGCTCACCGATGATGAATGGTCACTCTTCGCCCAAGCAATTGAAGTGCTGAACGACACAGTGATATTCCTGGATGACACACCCGGTCTCACCCCCATCCAGCTGCGCACAAAATGCCGTCGTTTGCACATGGAGTTTAATCTCGACCTGATCCTGGTCGATTACCTCCAGCTGATGAGCGGCGGTGTGCGTTCTGAGAACCGCGTCCAGGAGGTATCATATATCTCCCGCAACATGAAGATACTGGCCCGCGAGCTTAATGTCCCCGTCCTCGCCGCAGCCCAGCTATCACGCGCCATCGAGCAGCGCGCCGATAAGGAGCCCCAGCTGTCTGACCTGCGTGAGTCGGGTAGCCTGGAGCAGGATTCGGATGTCGTCATGTTCATCAGCCGGCCGGAGTTGTACGAAAAAGACACTCTCAAGCGCCACCTTGTACAGATTAAAATCGCCAAACACCGCAATGGACCGATCGGGAATATCGAGCTGGTCTTCCGTGAAAACCTTACCAGATTTGAAAATGCTGCTACGCAAATCATCGACCTGCGGAAGATCTAGCCATGACCTTTCCTGGTTTTCCTGAAGATATCACCAACCAAATCCGCATTCCAGAACAGTTTTTTAACCAGGTTTTGCTGCATATTGATAACCTGTCTGAGCTGAAACTGACCCTGTATATTTTCTGGCGCCTCGAGCGTATGGAAGGTCCTTTCCACTACGTCCGTTTTTCAGACCTGCTCAAAGACTCCCAGCTGGTTGGATCATTGGTGAAAGATCCCGATAAGGCTCGCGCTTCAATCAAAACCGCCCTCAATCGCGCCGTCAAGCACGGCGCGCTTCTCCAGGCGGATATTTCGACCGAGTATGGGCAGGATACGATTATCTGCCTGAATTCCCCAAAAGGTCAAGCCGCGGTAGCAGCCATCCAGCGCGGTGAGTGGAGGGTGACGGACAGCTTAAAACAGCCCATAGAGTTATATCCTGAGCATCCGAATATTTTTCAGCTGTATGAAGCTAATATCGGCCCGCTGACGCCACTGATCGCAGATGCACTTCGGGATGCTGAAAAAACCTATCAAGCCGATTGGATTGAGGATGCCTTCCGCATCGCAGTCGAACGTAACAAGCGCAACTGGCACTATATTGAAGCCATCCTGCACCGCTGGCAGGAAGGAGGACGTGATGACCGAAAAGATCAGCAGGATCGATTCAACGCTGAAGAAGCTCGCCGAAAATACAGAGAGTGGGAGAAGTGAGCCACCCCCTGAGGTGAGTGAGGCTGAGTATCTCGTGCCGACTGACCTGGCCGGTGATATTAACTGCCCCTATTGTCATGGCTTGGGGTATCTACGGCGCGACCTGCCCATCGGTCACCCTGATTTTGGCAAGCTCCAGATTTGCTCCTGCCGTCAGGGGCAGGTCTCCCAGCAGATCCACCAACGCCTGTTCTCCATCAGCAACCTGGAAAACCTGCAACACCTGACGTTCGAGAATTTCCAATCGCGTGGACGGGTGGGGATGGGACCCTGGCAGGCTGATTCACTCGAGCGTGCCTATAACCAGGCCCAGCAGTTTTCCCAACATGCAGATGGCTGGCTGCTTCTCCAGGGTGGTTTTGGATGTGGTAAAACCCACCTGGCTGCCGCCATCGCCAACTTCACCGTTAGCCTGGGTGTGCCCACCCTGTTCATCACCGTGCCCGATTTACTGGATGCCCTGCGCTTCGCTTATGACAACCCTGAAAGCACCTTCGAACAGCGCTTCGAGGAAATCCGCTCCGCGCCCCTGCTCATCATGGACGATTTTGGTACCCAGAATGCCACTGCCTGGGCTCAGGAGAAGCTGTTCCAGATCTTGAATTACCGCTACATCAACCGTCTGCCACTCGTGGTGACCACCAACTTGCTGCTGGAACAGATTGAAGGGCGCATCCGTTCACGCCTGGAAGACCCAGAGCTGGTCACACGCGTCTTTATCCAGGCGCCCGATTACCGACGCCCGGCAGATGACTCCATCCATTCTGACCTATCATCCCTGGCAATGCACCACGAGCAGACCTTCAGCAATTGGGATGACCGCCAGTCGGAAAATTTATCCGCTGAAGAGTGTAAAAGCCTGGAAAAAGCGCTCAAAACCGCAACCGAATACGCCCGTACGCCCAACGGCTGGTTGGTGTTTACCGGGATTTACGCCTGTGGTAAAACCCACCTGGCAGCGGCCATCGCCAATTCGCGCGCTGATATCGGTCAGCCGCCCATGCTCATCAGCGTAGCTGACCT
>JBGOYO010000158.1:0-6939 GCA_041479715.1 Anaerolineae bacterium | reverse complement strand
TTCACCAACACCGTTTCACCCATGGGGACGGCTCTCACCGAGCACCAGATGCGATTGTTGAAGCGGCTCACCCAGCGCTTCGTCCTGGCGCTCGACCCTGATACGGCGGGTGACAAGGCAACCATGCGCGGTTTGCAGGTTGCACGCCAGGCGATGGACCGTGAGGCAGAGCCGGTATTCGATGCACGGGGCTTGCTGGCTTACGAGACGCGTCTACAGGCTGATATACGCGTCACCACGCTGCCCGAGGGGATGGACCCGGATGAGGTGGTCAAACGCGACCCGGCTGAATGGCAGCGGATCCTTGAAAATGCCAAACCAGTGGTGATCCACGTCATGGAGACCCTGGTAGCAGGCCGGGATGTGAACGACCCCAAGACCAAATCTGAAATCGCTGGTCAAGTGATGCCGCTGATCAATGAAGTGCCTGACTCGATCGAGCGGGAGGCATACCGGCAGCAGCTGGCGCGCTTGATCAAGGTCGATGAACGCTTGCTGGTGCGAGGCGAAGGTACCTCACGCCCCACACGTCGCCGGCCGAGGGCAGCCCAACCTGCTGCGACGGAACCCAAACCTGAACTTGTGATCCAATCAGGGAATGCCTTACTAGAGGCACACTGCCTTGGTGTTCTTGTGCGCCGCCCGGAAATGGTATTCTATATCGATCGAGAATTGAATAAAGATCATCTTACCAACGTAACACGACTCGATTTTGAACGCGCCGAGTATCAGGCGATTTTTGGGCTGGTGAAAGAATCATTGACCCAGGACCAATCGGAGCCGATGAATTATGTATTAAACAGACTCTCGCTTCCATTGATGGAAATTGTGGATAAGTTGTTGGAGCGAACTGATAAATTGGACCCAAAAGAAGAGCGGGTACGCGACGATGTGATGCGCGCCTTGTTGGAAATACGCCGGCGCCAGGTGAATGAGATCATGAACCAATTACGCTACCAGATGGATGAAGCGGTCAAGACTGGAGAACCCCGCACCAAGGAGAACGAGGAAGGCATTGCAAAATGCACCCGGTCTCTGCGGAGCATCCACCAGGCACAGAAAAGGTTCATGAGCGCCAGGTAGAAAACCGGCGAAAATTTATTCATGACCTCCTCATCGAGGGAGGTTCAATACAGCATGGTCATGTCTACGGAAATCAAACCCACTACTCGAAAAAGCTATAACCAGGTTGCGCAGCTACTCGGAAATGCTTTTGAAGATGACCCAGTGTCTGTTGCAGTATATAAAAACTTCTCACCAGAAAAGCGAAACCGGGCACTAACAGTCGATTTTTCAATTGAATTATTATTATGTATCCGTCAAGGGTATCCAATCCAAATAAATGAAGATGGTAAAGTTGTCGCAGCTGCTGTGATATATCCGCCGGGCTCCTATCCACTTCCGGTCGTAGACCAATGGCTGATTGTGTTCAAATCTATTCTTAGGAATGGAATGTATGACATCCGAGGTTGGTTAAAATGGCTTGATGAAACCGATAGGAATCACCCATCAGAATCTCATTATTACCTGGAATACATTGGTGTAGAACCAGGATATCAGGGGAAGGGTTTTGGATCGTCCATCTTAAGACACCTGATCGCAATAGCTGATGAGCAAGGTGTCGGTTGTTATTTAGAAAATGCGAACCCGCATAATGTAAATTTCTACCAACATTTCGGTTTTGAGATAATGAGTGAGAAAGAAATTATCGGAATTCCCACCTGGTTCATGTGGCACCCAGCGAGGTGAGGGTCTTTTAGTGCTGTAGCTGCCATCGCCGATGGCGGCCAGAGTAGAGCCAGCTGTGATCACCGATCATGGCGATAAAAATAATGCAGGCCGTGATCAACGATAACGGCTACAAAAAAATAGCGGCGATTGCTCGACGCGCCGTGATCAACGATCACGGCTACAAAAACCCAATCTCAGCTACAACGATTCGCCAAAAATGACAATTTAGAGGATAATTGGGGTATGGCTCGAAAACGGAAAATGATCAAGGAAGAAGACTCGCAATTAGAAAACCTCTCCGAAGAGGATGAGAAGGACCTTCCCATTCAACCGGGGGATGAGGCGGATGACTTGATTTCTGAGATCGATTCCGATGCGATCATCGATGAACCGGATGAGGACCTACTGGTAAACGAAGCCGACGGTTTGAGGGGCATTGCGGAAGACGAGCCACTTGACCTGCTCAGCCCAACTCTGGAGGCTGAGCTGAGCGAAGACCCGGTCAGACTATACCTGCGGGAGATTGGCGAAATCGAACTGTTGAGCGTGGATCACGAGTTCTGGCTGGCGACGCGCATCGAGGCTGCCCGCCGGGTAGATGTAATTAATCGCGATCACCCAATTGCGCGCCGCGGTCGACATTATTCAACCAGTATATATCTCGCCATGTCAGATGAGCTTATTGTTGCCTGGCGACGCCTGGTGGAAGATACCCACCGCTTAGGGTATGACAGCCCGGATTTATCCATGATCCGTACAGAAGCGCGACTGCTAAGGCAAGCCTGGTCAAGCGACACTCCATCGTACCTGCGCGCATATCTCGACAATGGACGGTGGGGCGTTGACCATTTATGGGACCAAGTGGCTAGAAATGCGATAACGGTTTACATTTGCTTCTATCTTCTTCCGGAAGAGACAGCGAAATCCATCGAATATTTCTACTCTCAAAAGCATAGCATGCCTGCGCTGATCGCAATTAGTAATGAGCAGAGTGAAGTTGAAGTATCGAAAAAGAAGCTGAAGAAAGACCAACTTTCGTATGATGAACGCTTGGAAGAAGAAAGTGTCAGACTGCCTGATGAAGACCGTTTGAGATCAGTGCTCGAGGATGTACAGTATCGTGCCCAGGAATCGAGGCAAATATTGATCCGCTCAAACCTACGGCTGGTGGTGAGCGTGGCCAAACGCTACCTCGGGCGCGGGAGCTCATTCCTCGACCTGATCCAGGAAGGAAACCTGGGGTTGCTTAGGGCAGTATCAAAGTTTGACCCCTCACGCGGTTATAAATTCAGCACGTATGCCACCTGGTGGATCCGTCAGTCGATCAGCCGCTCGATCGCAGACCAGGCGCGCACAATCCGTATCCCGGTGCACATTTTTGAGACTTTCAACCGGCTGATGCAGGTTCAGCGCCAGCTCACCCAAACACTGGGACGATCACCCACCCCTGAAGAATTGGCGCTGGAGGCAGACTTTGTGGACCCGAAAGACAAAGTGGTGATCCAGCGAGCAAATGGTGAAGCCAGCGTATTACCTCACGACGTACACATGCGTTGGACGCAGGCGGCCTCCAAGGTGGTGCAGGTGTTACGGGCAGCCGAAGAGCCCGTCTCACTGGAAAGCCCAGTGGGCAGCGAAGATAACAGCATGCTGGGGGATTTCATAGAAGATGAAGAAGCCCAGGAGCCGATGGACGCGGCAGCGCGGGAAATGCTGCGTGAACAGGTCAAAAATGCCCTGGCAGTGCTTTCGCCGCGCGAAAGGGAAGTCTTGGAGATGCGTTTTGGCCTTCTGGATGGCAAGGATCACACCCTGGAGGAAGTGGGCCAGGCATTCAACGTCACACGTGAACGTATCCGCCAGATTGAAGCCAAGGCTCTGCGCAAGCTGCGTCACCCTACCCGCAGCAGACACCTGCGCGATTTTTTAATCTAATTCTTTCTAAAACTAACTAAATTACCTTTGGTTCTGCCCTGTCGGGCTTATCGAGTACTGACAAGTGGGATGAAGTATTTGTGCTTTAAAAACGTTACATTGGCATGTTTTTAGTGTTAATCATTTATTAGAAACGTAAATTGACACCGAAGTATGCATATGATAAACTTCACGAGTTCAGAATCAGGTGACATCTTGCCAGGATGGGATATATCGCTAAGATTCATTGGATATTCCCAGTACGCAGAGCTATCTTTGGTTGTAGTTATAACCTGACTGTTACTAGGCATATAAACTTACTGACTGCTGAGGCAAAATGCTAGCACCATATATCCCTATTGCTGTCATTGTCATCCTGGCCGTGGTCTTCGGATTTTTTATCGTTGCCCTCGGTCATTTGTTTGGCCCCCGGCGCACATCAGCACGCAAGTCAATGCCATACGAATCAGGTATGAACCCAATCGGACCAGGCACACGCCGGGTACCGGTGCGATTCTATCTTGTTGCGGTGCTATTCATCCTTTTTGATATTGAAATCATCTTCATCATCCCATGGGCAGTGGTGCTCAAACAATTTGTACAGGCAAAGTCCGGAATATTTGCTCTCATCGAAATGATTGTGTTCATCATCATTTTACTGGTGGGCCTTGTGTATGCCTGGAAGAAGGGAGCACTAGAATGGGAATAGAACAAAAAGCCGGCAACATGGGAGTCGTCACCGTTGGCCTGGAACAAGCGGTCAATTGGGCACGCACCAATGCCATGTGGCCGATGCTGTTCGGTTTGGCCTGCTGCGCCATCGAGATGATGAGCGCTCAGGCTGCTCATAATGATATGAGCCGCTTTGGTATGGAGCTGATGCGCGCCAGCCCGCGCCAATCAGATCTGATGATCGTTGCCGGGCGTGTATCGCGCAAAATGGCGCCGGTCTTGCGCCGCCTATACGACCAGCTGCCCGACCCGAAGTGGGTTATCTCAATGGGTGACTGTGCTTCATGCAGTGGGGTATTCAATAATTATGCCTTGCTCCAGGGGGTGGATGAAGTTGTACCGGTTGATGTGTATGTAGCAGGCTGCCCGCCCCGCCCGGAAGCTCTGATCCACGGGATTATGACATTGCAAGACAAAGTGCGCCATGAGAAACTCAATACCTGGGTTTAGCCACGGATATGTGAAATGTCGGAAGAACACCTCAAAACCACATTAAAAGCGTTGAAAGACCGGTATGGCTTGCGGGAATCGGAATTGATGAAGTACCCGCCTACCCTGGTGTGCGAACCTGAGAAGATTGTGGAAGTGAGCCAGGTGCTGCGGGACGAATTTGAGTTCAATTTTTTGTGTGAGCTGACCGCGGTAGACTACTGGCCGGAAGAGGAGCCTCGATATAACCTCGTCTATGGCTATTACTCGCACGCTCAAAACGTCCGCATGGCGCTCAGGGTGCCACTGAATGGTGATGATCCTTCCATCCACACCATTGAGGGTGTTTATAAAGGAGCGAACTGGCATGAACGCGAGCTGTGGGATATGTTCGGGATCAAATTTGAAGGTCATTCCGATTTACGCCGCATCCTCATGCCATACGATTGGGAAGGGCACCCGCTACGGAAAGATTATCCATTGGGATATGAAGAACCACAATTTACATTCAATTTTGATGAGATTGACAAGCGGAAGCATCACGGACGCTATGAAGAGGCCTGAGGCGCATGGATGAACCGTTAGAAGTAAATTACAAAGAACTCCAGCATCTGGTCTCGGAGAGGGCATTAAAAGGCGAGACCGTTTTGCTAAATATGGGTCCGCAGCACCCCAGCACGCATGGTGTGCTTCGGTTACTGCTTGAGCTGGATGGTGAGGTGATCATCAACTGCGTGCCAGATATCGGCTTCCTCCACACGGGGATTGAGAAAAACATGGAATCCAAACGGTGGGAGCTGGCGGAAGTGATGACCGACCGCACAGACTATCTCAATAACACCGGCAATAATCTGGCCTATTGCCTGGCAATCGAAAAACTGACCGAGCTGGATGTACCTGCTCGGGCGCAAGCTGTGAGGGTGATCCTGGTCGAATTGGAGCGCATATCCAACCACCTGGTGTGGCTGGGTACACATGCGCTTGACCTGGCTGCCATGTCGCTCTTCCTTTACTGCTTCCGGGAACGCGAGTCCATCCTGGATATAAAAGAGTTATGCTCAGGGCAGCGCATGATGACCACATATTTCCGCCCGGGAGGGCTGTGGCGTGATATCCCTGAGGAATTCGAGATCGCAGTGCGCCGATTCATCCGCATGATGCCCGAGAGGATCAAAGAATATGAGGCCCTGCTGACCAAAAACCCGATTTGGATGGATCGTACGCGTAATATCGGTAAAATTTCTGCTGAGGATGCCATTAACATGTCGCTGACTGGACCGGTACTGCGGGGCTCGGGTGTGGCTTATGATGTGCGTAAAATGCAGCCCTATTCAGGCTACGAACAGTACGACTTCGTTATCCCGACTGGCACCCATGGAGATGTATACGACCGATACCTGGTACGCATCGAGGAAATGCGTCAATCGCTGCGTATCATCCAGCAGGCGTTGGATAAACTGCCCTATGGACCGTGGCGCTCAAACAATCGGCAATACGTACCACCGCCGCGCGCCGAGTTGGGTACCAGTATGGAAGCTGTCATCCACCACTTCAAACTGTGGACTGAGGGATTTAACGTCCCCAAGGGGGCAGTGTATCAACCGGTCGAGTCGCCGAAGGGAGAATTAGGCTACTACGTGGAGAGTAATGGAGGCAATCAACCCTACCGAGTGCACATGCGTACACCTTCGTTTGTCCACTTACAAGCCCTGCCGCTCTTGTGCAAGGGACACCTTGTGGCTGACCTGGTTGGTATCATTGGCAGCGTCGATATCGTATTGGGAGATTGTGACCGGTGAACGTATTACTTGAGAAATATCCCAACGAAATCCAATCAATCCTGGCCAAGTATCCGTCTGACCGGGCGGGGAAACGCTCAGCGGTTATGCCCCTGTTATACCTGGCGCAGCGTGAGGACGGCTATATTACCAAGGAAGCTATCGCTCAAATCGCTGAAATCTGTGAGGTCAGCACGACCGACGTCGCATCGCTGATCGGTTTTTATACGCTATACCATGATGAGCCTTCGGGTAAGTACCATATACAGGTGTGCAATGATTTACCGTGCGCACTACGGGGGGCGGACGAATTCCTTGAAAAATTATGTGGAAACCTTGGGCTGAAGGTTGGTGA
>JBGOYO010000157.1:0-6953 GCA_041479715.1 Anaerolineae bacterium | reverse complement strand
TTCCTCAGGAATGCTGGATAAAGGGTTGAGCGAGCAGTAATGCTGCCAGGCTTTTTCCGTCCTGCAACCCGCCGTTGAGCGCCAAACCATACGCCTCTTCTACTGGCACCGGTACAAGGGTGATGAACTCATCCAGATCGCCGGGTAACGGGTCGGGATGCAGCTCAGTAGCCAGATAGATGACCATGTATTCTGTGGAATAACCCGGAGCAAGATAAAACTCACCCAGCTTGGTCAAATTTCCTGCAGCATACCCCGTTTCTTCCCGGATTTCGCGCCTGGCGCAGCTCTCCGCAGACTCATCCGCCTCCAATGTACCCGCTGGCAGCTCGAGCAGCTCTTTCCCGGTCGCATGCCGGTACTGGCGCACAAACAGGACGCGCCCGTCGGCATCAATAGGGAGAATGGTGACTGCCCCGACGTGCTCAATAATATCCAAATGGGTCGTATGGTCGTTGGGGAAACGCACTTCATCGCGCCGCACGTTGAAGGCGTGGCCACGATAAATGGTTTCACGGTTGAGTGTTTCGACAATCATGCTCCTCCTTAAAAATTACGAAGGTTTAAACAGGCATCAACGTTTAAACCTTCGTAAGAATCAGGTTCGTTCTTATGGAATGATCAATACTTCTCCATCAGGAAGACCGGTGTAGGATTGCAGGTTGTTCTGGAGCGCAATCATATCCGGTGAAACGTCTCCGTAACCGCAGGCAATTATGTTTAGGGTATCCCCCGATAGAATTTTGTAGTAGTCGGGATGGGGTTTCAGTGCCCGTTCGCCTGCGAATGTGTTGCCTGTTTGCGGGATTTTTAAGACCTCTCCTGCATAAGTGAGGGAGCTGGTGGTAAGCCCATTGATGGATAGTAGCTCACCAATATCCACATTGAACCGGCGGGCGATGCAGAACGGGTATTCACCCGATGCCAGGGTGTACTCGGTAGGTGGACCGCCGGGGGTCGCCTGGACGTAAACGATGGGTGCTTGGGTGGGTTCAGGCGAGGGGGGCACGGAGGGCACGTTGGTCGCTCCCGGGACGGGACTTGCGGATGGGTTTTGACCTGGTTGGGTTGCGGAAGATACCACCACAGGGGGTAAAGCCTGAGCAGTTTGTGTGGCAAAAGCTGAAACATCGATACCGTTGCCTGTTTCCTCACTTCCACTCGGCACCGGGAACCCATCGCTAGTTGACTCTGGACCTTTGGAGGCTGGAAGTTTACAGGAAGTCAGTCCAATCGCTAAGATTCCAATCACCATGTATATGATGATAGTTCGTACAGAAGATTTGCGGTTCATAAGATTTCTGTCTCCTTCACTCAGTCAAAGGCGCATCACGGTGTGCCGATCACTTGTGCTAAAAACTGCTACTTAAGTGATACTAGCATAATCCGAAACCTGCGTCAAGCAATTTAGCCCCGCGGTTTTTTGGATCGGACCAGCTCGAAACGGAAGTCACAAATGTCTGCTCCTTCCATGATCGTCTGGGTTCGGGTGAGTTGAATGTCGGGGTTGAAGCCCTGGATGAGGGCGTAATCCCGGTCACATGACAGCATTTTACCCAGCTCCGGGATACCCAGGTGGTCATACATTTCAGCATAGCGGCAGCGGTACACATTGAACGCGAATTTCTTGCGCCTCCGCTCGAGCACTTCGGTTTGGATGGCGTTATCCTTCTTCCAGGTTTCCTGCGCCACCGCAAAGTGCGGCAGATCGTTGCTTTCCATGCTCGAGGCAAGCTGAGCACCTTGCTGGAGCGCAATTTGCTCAATAACATTGCTGATGATCTCCCACACTCGCTCGCGGCCGAACTCAGCGCTCAAGGCTGCGATCAATGGGGCAAGCAGGCGCGCTTCGATCTCTCGCCGGTTAAGTAACCCCACGGCATTCATGTAATCGGGAGGGGGAGATGGGTTATATTCCATGCTGATTTATTGGTTGCAAGTTATATGCCATTGCATCTTCATCAATCTTCAATATAAGCCTATGATGGTTGGACCGGATCTTCCAGATCATCATCCTGGGGTCGCCCGGAGGCGAAGCTCACTCCATGGATGAAGCCGCGCGCTTGTTCGGTCAGTGGATAAGCTTCCCTCAGCTCATTCCAAAATGCAGCCGAATGATTGGTGTACTTGCGGTGCAGCATTTCATGCGCGATGACGTAATCCACCACCCAATCTGGCCATTCCTTGATCTTGTTGCTGATGCGGATTTGGCCATCCGTTGGTCCCCCTCTGGTGCAGCTGCCTAAACGTGACTGCATATTGCTCACCCAGCAGATGGCATTCCATTGGATTTTGCCCTTAAAGTGTTTCTTGTTGAGCATTTCTGCCCGTTGTTGCAGAACGGCGTCATTGCGCTGCTTGTGCATCGTGATGGATTTATCCAGCTGAGTTGCAACCTGTTCGAGCAGGGCAGCCACTCTCCGGTTGGGCAGCCGGTAAGGCACGCGCAGCAAGAGCGATCCATCGGGCAGGCGTTCCCAGTGCGAGGTTTTCGTCAGACGTTTGTCGCGCCTGAGGTTAACTGTGACCTGGTCCCCTTGGCTGTTCCGGATCTGGTAGCGTTGATAAGTCATTAATCAGCTGCTTGCTGAGAACCCTGGCAGCTCGAAAGTCTGGTCATTGAGCTTCGCCAGGTGGTACGGCATCCATGCCACCCCGAAGAAATCGAGCAGGATGTCTTTCTTTTGGGCTGAAATGGGAATCTCGCTTACCTGGCTTGCGACCTTGGCCCATTTATCATTAACCTCTTTCACGGCGGCTGCCTTTTCTTGCTCGATTGCGGCAATCTGCTCCTGGTAATCCTTGATCATATTGACCGCTTCGTCCACATCGCCTTTGGCGTGGGAGGCCATGCGCTGCTTCGAAATGGAGGAAGAGAGGGAGCGTTTACGCCCGAATCCGAGCAATCCTGCCACCGTCTCTGCAGCACTGCCAAGCACTTCGATTTTGCGGCTGGATAACTCAGCCTGGTCCTGTTTTAACGCTGCCTGTTCGTGCTCCAGTTTATCTTGCAATGCCCGCAGTTTGGTGTCGTACGTCGATGATGCTTTCCTGAGCTCATCATCACTTGCCTGTTGAGCAGCCTTACTGCATTGGGCATGAAAATCGCCTTCGGTCGTCTCAGGTCCAGCATACACGTCGAGGCTCTCATTGGCGCGCACTGTCACCTGGGCTGCATGGTAGGACCATTCGAGGAAGTCCTTCTGAAGGGCATTCATCATTTTGGCATCATTCAAAGGGGCGTCAAGCGAAGCAAAGCGCGCTTGAGGGTCTGGCGCTTTATCGAAACCGGACTGATCGATCCTGCCGCTGGGGAAATTGTCCCAACGTACTACCCCCCGCCGGTCAGGGTTGGCGACCAGGGCAGTCTTGGAAATGTCGATATCAAGTTTAAACTTAAGATTCACCAGGCGTGCGCTTGCCTGACCCAGGATGACCGCGCGATAGATCAAGCCCTGGCTGAGCGCTGCAGGGGTCATCTCGCGCCCGGCAACTTTGAACGCCTGGGTGAAGGTGAGGTTATTGGGCAGGAAGTATTCACTGATCTCGCCCGGGATGGCGGGACGGGTAGCTGAATAACCCGATGTTGTGGGTCCTGCATAACCAGCTGCCGGTGCAGCAGGCACGGCAGGCTGGGTTTGCATGGGGGCAGCGGCCATACTGCCAACAGCTGCAGCAGCCAGTGGTGTGGTCATCGGAGTTGATGCAATAGCTTCGGAGGCACCTGCCAGCTTATTCAGGTCTGGGATTTGGGTGAGTGTCAGCGGCCCGGCCAGGTAGTTCATCGCCCAGCGGGTTTGGAACAACAAAGGACCCTTGGCGTTCACATTGTGGAGCAGGAAGACCCGCTTTGCCAATGTGGAGATGAGGCGATCGTATTCCCCCCGGTCCAGGCTGCCAGACATGGCGCTATCCAAGCCATCCAGCAAGCGCTGCTTATCCTGGTCGGTCTGCAGCTTCCCGATCATCCAGGTGCCGGCGTTCGAAAGCGCTTTATAGTCCACATCGACCGGGTTTTGCGTCACCAGCACCTGGCCCACGCCAAAGGCGCGTGCCTGCTTCAGCATGCGTAGCATGGGTTGTTTCGAAGGCGGGTTCGCCACCGGGGGCAAGTAGCCGAAGATTTCATCAAAATACACCAGAGCCCTCAGGGTGGTGGTGCCGGTCTGTGCGCGCATCCAGGTTTCCACTGCTGAGTACAGCAGTGTAACAAAGAACATGCGCTCGGCATCGCTCAGGTGGGCGATAAAAAACACACTGTGGCGCGGTTTGCCATCTGGGGTATACAACAGCGAAGCTACATCCAATGGCTGACCTTCGATCCACACCTGGAATGCCGGTGCTGCCAGGATGTTATTCAGTAGCATAGCCAGCTCGAAGCGGTCTTTTTCAGGAAAGAAGGTGTTGATGTCGAACACACCCAGCTTGGGGAAGGGTGGCGATTGGGTCTGCAGGATAAGCTCGCCCAGGTCGAGGTCTTTCCCCTGGCTCCAGGCATTTTCGAAAATATTAGAAAGCAGGATGTGCTCACGGCTGCGCACCGGGTCGATATTCTGCATGCCCACCAAGCCAAGCAGGGCGATCACTGTGCCTGAGATCCTCTCCCGCAGGGTTTCCTTATTGCTCTCCCACGGGATGGGAGGAGCCTTCAATGAAGCCAGGATATTCACCGGGATGCCCGCATCCGAGCCGGGAGTGAAAACCGCGAATTGGGCCGATTCCGAGAGCTTGGTCAGCCGAGGTGGATCAATGCCCCAATCTGCAAGACCCTGCTTCCATTGTGCTGCCGTTTCGGCAGCTGCCTGGTCCAGTGATTTTCCCGCCCGGCGCGCCTGGTCCGGGTTGACCCACGGTTGGAAGTCTTGCGGTAGCAGGTTGGGGAAGTGCAGCAAGGTATTGGTGATATCACCCTTGGGGTCGATCATTAAGGCGGGGATATTATTCAACGCCGCCTCCTCCAATAAGTCAATACACAGTCCGGTCTTACCAGATCCAGTCATACCCACCACCACGGCGTGCGTGGTCAGGTCTGCCGGTTCATACAGCACAGGTTGATCGGTTATCTTGCCCTGTTCGGTATCAAAGAGGCGTCCAAGGTAATATTTACCACTCGTTTCCATAGTTTTCACCTTTTCGAAAGCTCATAGATTTGTTGAAATTCTGCCAGGTACTGTGCGGCGATCTCCGGGTTGTGAATGATAAGGGTATTCTCGTCATTGTACTGCTCGGCGTTGTTGCTGAAGTTATACGAGCCGGTGATCACCACCTGCCCGTCGATGATGATCACTTTGTGGTGCATCAGGCGTGGGTTGGCGTCCAGCCAGACGTCTAACCCCGCATTGTGTAATGTATCGTACTCGGTGCCTGAATTTGAGTGATACTGGTCTTTATCAAACACCCCGCGCACGGTCACTCCCGCTTTAGCGCGTTCGATCAGCGCCTGTGCCAGCTCATCGGAGGTGAAGGAGTATGCCAGGAAGGAAATGTTTTCCTTAGCCGAATTAACTGCGCTCAAGATGTGTTCCAGTGTGCCATCCTCCGGCGAAAAGTAAACTTCGATCGGGCTTCCGTTCACCGTCACGACGGGGTCTGGGGTTTGCGGAGTTTTTTCGCTGCTGAAGTGGTCATCCACGAACATTTGCTCGAATTCGGTTGTGTATGCCTCCCCTAGCTTGGGAGACTGCACCCTGATCAGGTTGTTGTTATCCAGGTAGGCGCCTCCCGTGGTGAAGTTCATCGAGCCGGTCCACACCACGCTATGGTCGATGATCACGAATTTGTCATGCATCAGGCTTTCATGGCGGTCTCCCAACACCTGGATGCCCGCCTGTGTGAGCTCCTGTACCTCCTGCTCATCCATATTATCGCTGTCGGTGACCACGCGCACGCTAACCCCCCGGCGGTGGGCTGCGATCAGCGCGTCCCGGATCGACCACAAGTTGAGGTCGTAAATGGCTGTATCCACGCTCAAGCGAGCCTGGTCAATGTCAGTCGCCAGCTCTTCATCCGGTCCACCCCGGTAGGAAGTCGCATTGGGGGCAGTTGGGTCAGTAAAATAAATCTTGTACCAATCTTGTCCGGCGTCGGCAGGTGCAACTGGTGTGATGGTTGCCTGCAGGCTCCTGGCGGGAGCGCATGCGGTGGCAACTAAGATGAGTACCAGTAGGAGCAGGACGATTTTTTTCATCATATGGAAAGGCTGAATCGATGAGATCGACTCATTGCATTAAAGGATTATAGCTTAAAAATTCCTCAATCAGTTCTTCTTACCTATTATGAACAAGGCTGCTGCCAGCCCACACCAGGGTCATAATCAATTGGTGGGGTGTTCGAGCCGCTCCACGCTCACTAGTAAAGCATTCGCCACCAGCGTAAAGCTAAAAAAAACCTGCCGATCAGCAGGTTTTTGCGTTTAATCTCCAATTTAGTTTTTCTAGAAACTTTAAATCAACTTAATTCTATCCATATAATATTATCCCCATCTTTCTGCTATCCGGCTTGATCCATTTCGGTCGCCCTTTTCACTTGTAAAAATGATTGGGGTTCCAGATCTTTATGATTATAAAGAAAGCGCTGCCAGCTTGGGCAAATTATGCAAAACCGAGTATGGGATGTAGCTGATAGGCTTCTTCCATATGTTGGATCTCATCCGGGGTGAGCTGGACAGAGATAGCTGCGACGGCATCATCCAGGTGATGAGGCTTGGTTGCGCCAACGATTGGTGCGGTAATGACAGGTTTTGAGAGCATCCAGGCTAGTGCCACCTGCGCCATGGGCAGTCCACGGGCTTCGGCCACATCACTGACTCGCTGCGCGATCGATAAGTCTTCTTCTGTATATAAACGTTTCCCGATGGCATCGGTCTGAGCACGAAACGATTCATCCTTTTCTTTCGACGGTTTGCGGGCCAATCTCCCTTTGGCCAGTGGTGACCAGGGAATGACAGCGATCTT
>JBGOYO010000156.1:0-7003 GCA_041479715.1 Anaerolineae bacterium | reverse complement strand
CATGTGGGCCCGGGACGCAGGCAGAGGGTTGGTTGATGCGAGATGCTAGAACTGGGAAGGTATGGTAGCCGATTCCTAGAAAAATTGCAGCGAGGAAGACCCAGAGTGTGACAAGTGCCATGCGTCGCGTCGCTATGTGTACCATGTCAAATCCTCAATGATTCAGTTGAATTCGAGATGCGGTTTTATTGCATACGTCAGGAGCTTAGATTAATTTTGCATTAAAATATGCAGAATTTCAAGATTAAATTATGGAAATCCGTAGATAAAAAAGTGATATAATGACAATTAGGATAAAATTTATCGCCTATATTTGGGTATAGGTGATGTATGAAGTTGATAGAAGGGTGGTAATTAAATTCGACGGTTGAGCGATGTGTTGAATGAGGTGAGTAGTTAATTCATCAAGCATCGGTCTTCCTACAAAACATCCATGTTTGGTAGGAAATTAGAAGGCGACTAACCAGCGCATTAATAAGAGGGAGGTAAACGTATGGATGTAACGGAAAAGAAACTGACCACGAGTCCGTCTGAGCGTATCTCTGAGCAGATTTCGAACCTTACGGATTGGCGCGGTGAACTGCTCGCCAAGCTACGCAAGCTGATCTTGTCGGTCGACTCCGACATCACTGAGGAATGGAAATGGGGCACGGCTGTATGGACTAAAGGCGGCATGATCTGCAGTGGTGGGGTTTTTAAGGATCATGTGAAACTCAACTTTTTCAAAGGAGCAACACTGTTGGATGCACATGGATTGTTCAACGCAGGGCTGGACGCAAAAGAAAACCGGGGGATTGATTTTTTCCAAGGCGATGGAATTAATGAGGCTGCCCTGAAAGAGCTGGTGCGATCGGCGATCGCGTTCAATTTATCCGTGGAGAAGAAGAGATAACCCTTCCCATCAGAAGGGGTTAGACCACACGATCTCTGAGGCAGAAAGGACGTAAAAAGGCAGATTGTTTGATCAGCAGGGCAGCTTCAGGGAGTGGGGTGGCAAGGAAGGAGAGGGAAAACGATGAGAAAAATCATTGTATCCGAGTTTCTTACCCTTGATGGAGTAATGGAAGACCCGGGCGGCGCTGAAAAATTCGAGCGCGGTGGGTGGGCAATCCAGTTTGAACGTGGACCGGAGGGGGATAAATTCAAACTTAATGAAGTTATGGATTCCGATGCCTTGCTGTTGGGAAGGGTGACTTATGGAGAGTTTGAAAAGGCCTGGCCGTACAGGACAGGTGAATTTGCCGACAAAATGAACGGGATGCCAAAATACATAGTTTCAACTACACTGAATGAACCGGCGTGGAACAAATCGCATGTAATCAAGAGAAATATCGCACAGGAGGTTTCGGCACTCAAATCCATGCCAGGTAAAGATATCCTGATCGCGGGGAGTGCAAGGCTGGTGCAGACGTTGATGCAAAATAAGCTGATCGATGAATACAGGCTGATGGTATACCCAGTGATCCTGGGAATGGGTAAACACCTGTTCGATCAAGGGAGTGAAGCACTGAGGTTAAAGCTGGTGGAGTCGAAACCAATCGGTGCCGGGATCGTGATCCTGATTTATCATCCAGCCCAAATATAGTAAATAAAATTTGAACATCGAAAGACGACAGATAAAAAAGTAAAAAAGATCTAAGAAATGGAGGATTATATGAAAAGGGTAATTTCAAAAGATGGAACAGAGATTGCCTACGAAACGAAAGGTTCCGGTAAGGCAGTCATTTTAGTGGACGGAGCGATGTGCTACCGTAATTTCGGACCCATGGGGCATCTCTCTGATCTGCTGGCGCCGGACTTCAAGGTTTACATTTTCGACCGTCGCGGGCGCGGTGAGAGCACCAACTCCAGGCCATACGCGGTCGAACGGGAAGTAGAAGACCTGGATGCACTTATCCAGGCGGCGGGTGGCACAGCCTACTTATATGGCATCTCGTCTGGTGCGTGCCTTGCCCTTGAGACGGCGATCGGCCTCGGGGATAAAGTGACCAGGCTGGCTTTGTACGAGCCACCTTACAATTCCATGATGGATGCGTTACAGCAATGGAAGGACTACCGCTGCACGCTCTCCGAACTGATAAGCATGCACCAACACGGTGATGCGGTGGCGTTGTTCATGCAGTTTGTGGGTACACCGGCTGACCAGGTCAACGGGATGCGCCAGGCACCAATGTGGCCGATGTTTGAAGCTGTAGCACCTACCCTCATCTATGACGCAGCAACCATGGGCGATGACCGTTTAGCACCACTCGACCGGGCGTCTAAAATCAGGGTTCCTACACTGGTAATGGATGGGGGTGCAAACCTGCAATACATGCCGTTTATGCATGCCTCCGCCACCACATTGGCGAAAGCAATCCCCCATGGCCAGCAGCGCACGCTAGAAGGGCAGACCCACGACGTAAATACGGAAGTGCTTGCGCCTATTCTGGTGGAGTTCTTCAATAAATAAAAAAGCTGTGCTGGGTACATATTGAAGTATGTATTATCCGCATAGCCTGGTTGAAGAAAGCTGATTAGTGGTTTGTATCCTGCCCATCGCCATCAAATCTGGTCAAAACACCAGCTGACACACAGCTGACAACGACAGGAGCAAGATTATGACTTTACAGGCATATCTCGATAACATCCAGGCACAAACTGGAAAAACACCCCAGGACTTTAGAGTATTAGCTGAGAAGAAAGGACTGCTCAAAGAGGGAGTCAAAACCGGTGAGATTGTGAGCTGGCTGAAAAATGATTATGGATTGGGGCATGGGCATGCCATGGCGATCGTGCTCACCTTGCAAACCGCGACGCAGCCCCAGCCCAGCGATGACGAGAAAGTGGATCGATTATTCAAAGGTGACAAAGCCCGCTGGCGGAAACACTTTGACGAGCTGGTTGCGACAATAAACAATTTTGGGGACGGTTTTTCAATTGACCCAACCAACACTTACATCAGCTTGCTGCGACAGGGTAAAAAATTTGCCATCGTGCAAGTCTCAGCCGACCACCTAGATATTGGGATCAAGCTTAAAGGCATGGCTACAACAGACCGCTTCCAAGCCGCGGGTAATTGGAACGCCATGGTTACTCACCGGGTTAGCATCCGCGACCCAGAGCTAATAGATGACGAAGTGATAACCTGGCTGAAAAAAGCCTTCGAAGCCGCAGTCCCCGAAAAGTCAAAGGCGAAAGCCGTTTGAAGAAATGTCAGTTTACACTCGAAAGAAACTGGCAATTCCTGGAAATAAATGATAGCCGCGACTTTCCGCTTTCACACACTAACACGGATTCCAGGTGGTAGAGGAAAGTACTAGATCGGAAAAACTAGATAACCAAAATGAGGCTGACCAAAATAAATTGGCCAGTCTCATTTGATTTTTTCGCCAGCTCATGTCCTGCCCAACACAATGATATGTGAGCGAGGGCAGGGTGAGCCTAACTGGTTACATTACATCATCTACAAAAAACCTGTCGAACTGGATGCCTACTCTGCTTCCATGCGGTCGTAGCTATCCAGGGTAAATGATTTATTCTGCCCATACTGTACCACAATCCCTGCCGCCACCATCAGGGCAAAGACGATCAGAAGGAGCACTGAGTGCGACAGTAAGGGCTTGACCGGATTGTCGAGCAGGTTCGTCGCGGGGTTAAGTATCTGGATTATGGTGCCAAAATACACGGCAGCACCCATAAGTGCAGTGGTGATGATAATGGCCCATTTCTGCAGGTTAAACTGGAGGGTTACAAAGATCAGGATAACACCGACGACGATGCCGATGAGCCAGAGTAGGAAGCCAACCTTCATACCGACCCTGAGCAGGAAATAAACTGAAACGAAATAACCGAGGGAGCCAGCAATAATCGCCACTGCTGCTATATAAAATAGATAAGATAGGACGGCAAAGATCGCACCGACCACCCAGCCGGTAACATCTATAAGGAGGCCAGTGCCATTGAAGAGCCATTGAACGGTGTTCGCTCCGAGGAATAGGCCGAAGAAGAAGCCCCAGATCGGCAGCAGGATGAGGAACAACCTATAGCCGAAGAAAGCGAGCACCACGCCGAACAAGGTGCCGATCAATCCTGCACAAAATATATTAAAAGCGGTCATTTTCATTCTCCTTGACAGGTGAATTAACTGCTCCTTGGGGATAAAGATGAGCAAAAATATCCACCATCGGTCAGTTTGGGAGGAAAAACATCACCAGAATGACACATTCGATTGCCACATCGAGACGAATGCCGATATTTATGGACGAGAATCAATTGGACAGGCTCGGAAAAAACGTAAAGATGAATATAATTATCGTATAGACCTGTTCAGACCACACACCCAGCAGTATGAAGGAGATAAAAATGTCACCGAAAGATAAAGGAAAGAATATCAAGGATAAGGCGGGGGAGAATCCGCCGGCCAAGGCGAAAAAATACGATAAAGTTGAAACTCAACAGGTTCCGACCCAAAAAACCGAAGTAAAACAAGAGACGGGCGGAACATATATTTCGGTGGATAACAAGATCTATTCGGCCGAGCTCAGGCGTCTCCAGGTGGAGCTGGTCAAACTGCAGGAATGGGTGCGCTACAGAAGCCTGAAGGTGGTGGTCATTTTTGAAGGGCGGGATGCGGCCGGCAAAGGGGGTGTGATCAAACGCATCACTGAGAGCCTTAACCCGCGCGTTTGCCGGGTGGTGGCACTGCCTGCGCCCACCGAACGTGAAAAGAACCAATGGTACTTCCAACGCTACATTCCCCATTTGCCGGCTGGAGGAGAGATTGTTTTGTTCGACCGCAGCTGGTACAACCGCGCCGGGGTCGAAAGGGTGATGGGATTCTGCACAGAAGAAGAACATGCTGAATTCCTGCGCTCGGTGCCTGAGCTGGAACGCATGCTGGTGCGGTCTGGGATTATCCTGATCAAGTACTGGTTCTCGGTGAGCGATAAGGAACAGGAATTACGCTTCCAGGACCGGATTTCCGACCCGACTAAACGGTGGAAGCTCAGCCCGATGGACACGCAGTCGCGCGCCAAATGGGTGGAATATTCAAAGGCGAAGGATGAGATGTTCGCCTACACTGATATCAAGCAGGCGCCATGGTACGTGGTCAATGCGGATAACAAGCTGTGTGCCCGGCTGAACTGCATTCACCACCTGCTGAGCATGATCCCTTATGAAGATTTGACCCCCGAACCGATTTCGCTGCCGCCACGCCAGGAAGAGAAGGGCTACATCCGTCCGCCCATGACCGACCAGACTTTCATACCTGAAGTGTATAAGCCCGCCGATGTGAATCCGAAAGAGTAGGAAAATTAAGCCCTATAGACTGAAGTCAAGTAAACATAATATGGAGACAATCGGCTTAATAGCTGCAATGACTCAGGAGAGCGACGCCTTGCTGCGCTGTATAAAGGAATCCAAGGCGTTGCGGCTGGGAGCGTTCCAAGCTAGGAGCTTCGAGCTTGCCGGTCAGACCTGTGTGCTTGTGACCTCGGGGATGGGCACGCAGCGGGCGAGTGAAGCTGCCCAGAGCGTGATCGAGACGCTCTCTCCGCGTTGCCTGATCTCATTTGGCATCGCGGGCGCTACAGAAACTGAGCTGGAGATTGGGGATGTGGTTGCGGCTGAGTCGGTATGCAGGCTCGAGCGGGGAGGAATAACACCACAGCAGCAACTCGAACCATGGACTCAGGGAGCCTGGGAGGCTGCCAGCCGCACCCTGGCCGTGCGTGGTGCTCATCTGTACGTTGGGACAGCGATCACTACGGGAGGGTCTCAGGTGAGTGAAGGACAGCTAGGAGATATTTTGCATCCGGTACTGGAAATGGAGACAGCCGGTATCGCACAGGTGGCAGCGGAACACGGTATTCCCCTTTTATCCATCCGCGCAATCAGTGATGGGCCGTGCGCCCCTTTGCCAATCGACCCAGCAGAGATGATGGACGAAGACGCCAACCTGCGCCCAGGCAGGATTTTTATGGCAATCATGCGCCGTCCCGGCATCGTTCGTCAGTTCGGGCGAATGATGCAGAATACCAGGATCGCGGCTGATAACGCCGCCCTGGCGCTCATTGAGGTGGTGAGAAATCGCAATTCTGATGGAGGAAAACCGATAACCTGATCCCCTTCCCATCCTGCCCGGGGCATAGGAGGAGACAGCAAGCCTGGGCAGGGTGGAAGAAGGTGCAAATCAGGAGGAAGGTTGATGAGTCTTTCCTCGTTTAAGAAATCCAGTTAAGAGCATTACGATTCCAACGGTCAGCAAGGCCACCACGGGCAGAAAATTGTTAAATCTCTCTCCCAGCAGAAAAGCCAGCAAGGACACAGCCAGCAATCCAATCGCTGGGTACCTGGCCCAATCTGTCGGCTGGGTGAAGCGCAGCTGCCAGAGAATGCCGAATGTGGCGGCGAAACCAAGGAAGAGCAGGCTGGTGTAGACCCCAAACTGGTACGCACCAGCCATGACGTACTCGTAGCCTGGCAGCAAGATATTGAATAGGGCGACCATTCCGATGCTGGCGAAGATGCCCGACGGGATGAGCGCCCACCAGTGCTTCCTTGATAGGAGATAGGTCATGAAGAAGGGTAGGGCGATAAGCAGCATAACCACAGGTCCGAGCAGGTCGCCGTGGGTGAAGGTATTGAGCAGGGGGAAGATCCCGATGAATCCCAGGGCTGCGGCAGTGATGAGAGCCCACCTGGAACGCTGGTCAACCAGGTAAGCCACGAGGAACGGTATGGCGACGGAGTATAAGACCAACGCTGCAAGCAGGTCTGGATTAATGCGCTCTGAAAGCAGTGGGACGATGGGCAGCACAGTCAGCGCCCAAGCCGGGATCAGTAATCCCCACTGCGTGCGGTTCAGGAAATATCCAACGTAAAAAGGAACGGCGATGCTGAGCAGAAATGGGAATGAGATAATGGCACTGCTATCATTGTTCATGAGCGGGGATATGGAAAGCGCCATGGCGGCGAAGATCAGGGTGGGAAATAGCCAACCCCAGTGCCTGATACCGCT
>JBGOYO010000155.1:0-7051 GCA_041479715.1 Anaerolineae bacterium | reverse complement strand
CGTTACGCGTCTGGTAACTCATGCTATACTGATTTATCGGCACAGCCCTGATTGATGATTTGGTTTTGGTTATTCCAGGAGGAGAATGACGTCCAAGAAATTGAGCCGGCGTGGGTTTCTGAAAGTAGCTGCCATTGGCGGTGGGGTGGTGGTCGTTGGGGGAATTACCCGGCAAGTACATAACCAGGTCGGGCGGAATTTCAAGCCCGAGCGGGCTCTGATGTACCTGGAGCAGATCCAAGCCAATCCGAGCCCTAATACAGCGCCCAATATCATCATCATCCTGTGTGATGACCTGGGTGTCGGCGACCTGGAATCTACGGCGATCAACCAACCCAACTTGAGACGAATGGCCGATGAAGGTACCAAGTTGACCAACTTTTACGCCAGCGCTTCTGTCTGCAGCCCATCCCGAGCGGGACTGCTCACAGGGCGCTACCCCGTGCGGACGCTCATTTCCACACCGCTGCTTTCAACGAAAAATCCACTCAATCCTGTCATGGACGTATTAGGGCGCTACTCTTATAACGTGCGCGGCATCCCCAAGGATGAAGTGCTTTTACCAGAAGTATTGCAGCACAGGGGCTACCGCACCGGCATGGTAGGAAAATGGCACCTGGGTGGCACAGCGGGGTATCTGCCCAACGATCGGGGCTTTGACAGCTTCTACGGCGCAAAATGGAGCAACGACGATACGCCATACGCCATTTACCGCGACCGGCAGGTGGAGATACCGGCACCGGCTGACCAGGACAACCTGACCCACAATTTTACGTTGGAAGCACAAAAATTCATCAATGCCAACAAGGACAAGCCATTCTTCCTGTATCTGGCACATGCCATGCCACACTTCCCTGTGCACGCCTCAGCGGCATACCAGGATACATCTGAGGCGGGCCGGTATGGGGACGCGGTACAGGAAATCGATTGGAGTGTAGGGCAGATCCTCACTACGCTCAAGCAGCTCGGACTGGATGAAAAGACGTTGGTGGTTTTCAGCAGCGACAATGGGCCGTGGATGGAAGGCAACCCGGGCTACCTGCGGGGGCGAAAGCTGGAATGGTTCGAAGGCGGGTTCCGGGTGCCTTTCATTGCCAGGTGGCCGGGAGTGATCCTACCGGGTGCAACCAGCCCTGAGCTGAGCGTGAACTTTGACCTCTTCCCGACCTGTCTCAGCATCGCAGGTGCAGCGCTGCCTCAGGATCGGATCATCGATGGAACAGATATCCTGCCCGTATTAAAGGGTGAATCACCGTCTTCGCATGATACATTTTTCTATTACGACACGCGCACCGTCGTCGCAGTGCGCTACCAGCAGTGGAAGTACTGCCGCCGTCACTTAACCGATATCGCGGCTTACTGGCCGTTGAAGCAGGGACCATTCTTGTTCAACCTATTAACAGACCCGAATGAATCCTACAGTCTGATCGATTCTGAGCCCGAGCTGGCGACCAAACTCTCCGGCATGCTGGAGACTTTCGAAGCGGAGATGAAGGCCAACCTGCGCGGCTGGTTATGAGAACCTCAGGATGAATGCCGCGCGGAGAGCGTATATAAACCAAACCAGCTACACCAACCACCCTATCATTACCTTCCAAATGTAGACCGTGTCGACCCAAACAGCTAATCAATCCCCTGGCTTCACCTTGTTAGCCAAGCCCACCGGTGCAGCGTGTAACCTGGCATGTGAATACTGTTTTTATCTCAGCAAGGAAAAGCTCTATCCCGAGAGCAGAATGCGCATGCCTGACAAGGTGCTGGAGGCTTACATCCGGCAATTATTGGCTGCACAGCCGGTATCGGAAACCTGCATTGCATGGCAAGGGGGTGAGCCGACGCTGATGGGCCTGAACTTTTTCAAGCGCTCGATTGAGCTGGTCGACCGGTACCGGAAACCCGGTCAGCTGGTGAGCTACACCCTCCAGACCAACGGGACCAGACTGGACGACGAGTGGTGCAAGTTCTTTAAGCAACATAACTTCCTGGTCGGCCTTAGCATGGATGGACCCCAGGAAATGCACGATGCCTACCGGGTGGATAAGGGAGGACAGGGCAGCTTTGAGCAGGTAAAACGCGGTTGGGATTTGCTGCAGAAACACAACGTAAATACGAACATTCTATGCGCGGTTGATGCTGCCAATGTTTCCCACCCGCTGGAGGTGTACCGCTTTTTGAAAGATGAGCTGCAAGCGGGGTTCATCCAATTCATCCCCATCGTTGAGCGATTGAACAATGGAACACACCGACACTTAGAAGATGTCTCGCAAGATCCGGCTGGTAAAAGACGCCATCGAAAAATGCAGAAAGGAAAGCTGGTCAGCACGCGTTCGGTGAAACCTGACCAATTCGGCACTTTCCTGATCGATATTTTCGAGGAGTGGGTGCATCACGACGTCGGCAGGGTGTTTATCCAGACCTTCGAGGCAGCATTAGCCAGCTGGTGCCATCTTCCAGCCAGCCTGTGCATCTTCCAGGAGGGTTGCGGGTCATCGCTGGTGCTGGAACACAATGGCGACCTGTACGCGTGCGATCACTTCGTTGAGCCGGGCTATCGCCTGGGTAACATCCTGGAAATCCCCATTACCCAGCTGGTGTGTAGCTCACAGCAGCGCCAATTCGGATTGAACAAGCATGAGAGGTTACCGACAGCATGCCGAGAGTGCAAGGTTTTATTTGCGTGCCACGGTGAATGCCCGCGCAACCGCTTTGTGAGATCCTTAGATGGGAAGGAAGAAGGGCTCAACTATTTGTGCTCCGGCTACAAGCAATTCTTCCAACATGTCGATCGATTGATGCGGTTCATGAGTGAGCTCTTACGCCAGGGACGGTCACCGGCAGAGGTCATGACGATGTTGTGAAGATCTATATTTATTTCCCAACCTCCCGCCGGAACGTTTCCAATTCTATATTCGTGCGAGAGATGACTTTCTAAACCGACTGGTACGTTATTCAATTCGGCATACAGATACACCTGCTCAGGAATAAAGCAGACCCAGTTAAGGTACCCTTCTGAAACACAAAAAAATCGCCGGAATTTCCGGCGATCTCTTTTGCTCTTATGATCGTTACGATATACATTAAGATCGGCGAGTACGCACGCTTAATGCAAAGACTGCCAACACATACATCGCTGCCGCCAGGAGCAGACACGCCAGAATGCTGATGCCGATGGCTCGCCCGTCCCATCCAGTATTAAGTAGAGAGCGCATCGCCTCCAGGACGTAGGTGATGGGATTGAGTTTAGCAGCTACCGCCAGCCACCCTGAAAGCAGTGCCAGAGGAACAAATGTGGGGGCAAGGAAGGTCAGCGGAAAGAACAGGAAGCTAGCTCCTTGTGTGGCAGCTGCGCTCCCGCTTCCCAGCGCCGCTGATACGGTGAACCCAGCGAACCCTAGACCGAGTAATACCCCCAGTCCAATGACCACCAACAGACCTAGAATCCCTGTGGCAGGTTTTAGACCCAACAGCAGACCTACAGAGACGACGATGGTTGATTGGATCCCCAGGATGACAGCACCGGCTAGAATTGGGGCGAGTAAAAGCGCCGCCCGCCGGACCGGTGTAAGCAGCAGCTTATCAAAATAGCCACGCTCGATGTCGCGCACCAGATTTTGCGCAGCAATGCCGGAGCCAGATAGAGACCCGCTAACGATAGAAAGCGGTAGAATAAATCCCAAATAACTGCCTCCGATGCCTGGGATGAAACTAGATGCCTTCCCCAGCGTCGATTGATAGATAATGAGAAAGAAGATACTGATCGCCAACGGAGGCAGTAATGCTTCCGGTGTACGTAATAAGGTCGTCAGCGAACGGACAACCAATAGGTAGATGTGAACGGGGAGTGAAAGGGTGCTGTTCTTCCCAGGCTGTTCAACTGATAAGGTGTTGACTTGTGTATCCATGATTAATTTACCTCCACCCGTCGGCTTGAACGGGATGATTTGGGTTTTGCCGCCTCGGATGCAACCAGGCGCTGTCCGGTAACCTGCAGGAAAACATCATCGAGGGTCGGTTGAGTCAAGGTTAAAGATACTGGTGATACCCCCACCTGCTGAAGCTGGTTAATCACCAGCGGAATGGAACCAGCTGCCTTGCTCAAATAAAGCCGGACGGTGTCCCGATCTAATTGGATACGATCACCCAGCTGTTCAAGAGATGACCGACCTATTTCAGCAATTTCCGGGGTTTCAAAAACCAGGTTGATGGACTCTTCGCCCATCGCTGCCTTGAGTTTTGCAGGAGTGCCTTCCGTAGCGATCTTCCCATCAACGATGATTGCCACTGTGTCAGCAAGCTCATCCGCTTCTTCTAGATATTGAGTGGTTAGGAAAATGGTTATTCCCATTTCGCGGTTCAGTCGGCGCACCTCTCGCCAAACATCCCTGCGGCTGACCGGGTCGAGTCCGGTGGTGGGTTCATCCAGGAACAACACTTTGGGTTGGTGCACCAATGCCATGGCTAAATCGAGGCGTCGTCGCATCCCTCCACTATAGGTGCCCACTCTACGATCCGCTGCATCTGACAGCTGAACAAGCTCCAGTAATTCCCCAGCTCTAGCAGTCGCTTCAGATTTATTAGCGCCAAACAGGCGCCCCTGAAGGACGAGGAGCTCCATAGACTTCATAAGGGGATCGATGCCGATATCTTGCAATGCCACACCGGCGACACGCCGTACATCGGTTGCCTGGCTTACAATATCGTAGCCGCCGACCTTTGCCCACCCGGAGGTTGGAAGTGCCAGGGTGGTTAAAATTTTGATCGTAGTACTTTTACCGGCACCATTAGGCCCGAGAAATCCAAAGATCTTGCCTTCATCCACTTTAAAGCTTATTCCCTTCACGGCAGTTACCTTGCCGGAGTATGTTTTTACTAAATCTTCAACAACGATTTCGCGATTATTCATTTTTATTCTCCGTCATTGGTCACATGATTATTCTATAGATGACCAGTTCTTTTTTTCAACATGACAATTATACTCCATAATCTATACAATATCAAGACAATACATATACAAAACATAAACGTTAATCCTGCGCTCATCCTGGTGATTGTTAACAATGGGAAGTAATAAGTAGTTGAGCAAGAAGCTTCCATCCGTGCTGGCATCTCCTAAATATGACTTTCTGGCATTTCCAAAGTAAAAATTGTGGTTTTTCAGATTCAGATCTTCAAAATATCCACAAATAATATATTTCGAGGTAATTCTGAAAAAACAAAAAAGGGAAAGGCGGGTTAAGACACCTTTCCCTTTAGGTCATTCTTGAGATTATTTCAAGTTGCTTGGCTTACATGCGCTTGGCGGTTGATTCACCCTCTTTGGCTTTGGCACTCAGGGCTTGTAAAGGCATTTCAACAACACGCACAGGCGGCTCGCGGGTTACATAGAAGACCGGCGCTGGTACTTCCGGGCGGGCGGTGGCGGTGGCAATACGTTGAGTGGCCTCAGCCGGAACCGCCGCTTGCTGAGCCTTACTAAGGTAGATAAACCAATACATCAGACCCACCATCACCACGCCACCGATGATATTCCCAATGGTCACCGGCAGCAGGTTGACCAGGAAGAAATTGTTCCAGGTTAGGTGAGAAAAATCCGCCGGGGTTTTCTTAATCGCTTCAAAAAAGGCGGGCGACCCAAACTGCTTGATGAACAGGGCAACGGGGATGAAATACATATTGGCAATGCTATGCTCAAAGCCCGCAGCGACAAATGCGGCAATGGGAGGCACGATCGCCAGGATCTTATCGATGGTGCTGCGGGCGCTGTAGCACATCCAGACGGCCATGCAGACTAATGCATTGCAAAAAATACCCAACACAACGGCTTGGGTAAATCCCAGGGCTGTTTTGGCTTCACCGGTATTGAGGGCTGCCAGACCGATGGAACCGGCGCCAAAGGTATACTGGCGGGTAAGGAACATCAGGTAAGCGGTCGATAACGCTCCGACGAAATTGCCCAGGTAAACGATGCCCCAGTTGCGCAGTAAGGCAGGCAGGGTGATGCGCCGGTTAGCAAAGGCGATGATGACCAGGCTATTGCCGGTGAACAGCTCTGACCCCGAGACGACCACCAGGATCAGGCCGAGGGTGAAGGTGGTGCCGGCGAGCAGGCGGGCAATACCGAATGGCAGGGCCGATGCTCCGGCGCTGACGGTGGTGGCGAAGACGGCGCCCATGGCAATAAATGCGCCCGCCAGGATGGCGAGTAGGAACATGCGTAACGTATCCAGTCTGGTTTTCTTCACCCCTGTCTCGGCTGCTTTTACGGCCATCTCGGCTGGCGTCAAGGCATCAAAAGAAACTTCCTTGGTGGGTTGTCGATTATCTCTTGGGGTATGTGTGGAAGTGGTAAACATTAGGGTCACCTCATACAATCGCGGTTATCTGGGTATCAATGGCAAAGATATGATCATAGCGCTCGTCAATTGGCGATGCGACAGGCAGCTCGGGCTGGATGATTTTTAACAGCCCCTGGCACATGGCATTCAGTCCAACATGGGCCAATTCTGACTGTGGTAGTCCGGTTTGCCCGGCTGTTTTATCAAATGGGCAATCGCAGATGATAAAGCGCAATTCGGGACCAATCTGATGGATGGTAAAATCTACCCGTAACGTCTCAAGGACGCATTCCAGAGCGCACACACCCGGGTTAGGAAAGCCATCCAGGAAGATGTTATCCATCATATACATGGCAACCGCCTGACCCAAGCCACTGCCAAAACTTTCCATCAGGGCATATGACTGGCTCTCATCGAACCCGGTCTGGCAGAACATGGCATATTCCAGGAAAATTTCACATAGGGAAATTGATGTCTGCTCTCCTGCACCGGTCTGCTCCCCCCAAATCTGAAAGCCGTGCACGAGATCATCAAAGGCGTAAACATCGCGTTGCCCGACCTCGTTGTAGTACATGTCGGCGCTTGCGATTGGATAACGACAGATCAATGTGGGTCTGGTTTGAATATATTCTGGCATGGTTCTTCTCCTCAATTGAAATCGATTCGGTTTTCAGGCAGTGCCAGGATTTGCCTACCAGGCACTTGCAGGGCTGATT
>JBGOYO010000154.1:0-7062 GCA_041479715.1 Anaerolineae bacterium | reverse complement strand
GGTCACATGCTGCTTGAGCCGAGCTGGCATCCAGGATAATTTTTTGTATCTTCTGATCATCGACTAAGCTTGAGAGCCCGTCAGAACAAAACAATAACCTGTCCTTTGGGAAGAGCTGCTGGCTGAAATAATCTGCTTCCACCTCGGGCTTTTCACCCAGGCTGCGATAAATTATGTTGCGTTGTGGGTGGACACGGGCTTCTTCCTGGGTGATCTTACCAATTGAGACCAGATGTTGGACCAGCGAATGATCGATGGAGAGCTGTTTGATTGAATCCTTATTGACCAGATAAATCCTACTATCGCCGGAGTGGCCCAAATAGGCCTGACTGCCGATGATCAAACCGAGGACAAGCGTAGAACCCATATCATTACCGGCATTTTGCCTGGCCTCATATACAGCTTGATTAGCCGCCTGGGTCGCTCGCTTAATCCAATCACCAAATTCGTCGTAGGAAGGATTCTGAAGTGCGACGAGCTCAAAAGCACCAATCTGGGCAATAGCATCAATGACCAGGCTGCTGGCCTGTTCCCCAGAGGCATGTCCACCCATACCATCAGCGATAGCGACTAAGCTTATCGGTTGGATAACTCCCTGGTTCATCCTGCTAAGCTCGATGCAAAGTAAACTATCTTCATTGCTCGTGCGCACTTTGCCAGGATGCGTACGTCTTCCTAGCTGGAAATCCAGATTTAGTCGCTTCGGTCCAATTGATTTTATAAAGTTTATTTGATTTTCGAACTCAGCAATGCTGGTAAAACCTTCGCCTACCAACGCCTTTTGAAAGAATTCATTAAGTACTGGTGGAAGATATGGATCCAGATTGTAGGTAGTTTTGCCAGTCATCCAATAATACATCGCAAGTGCAAGCTGGCGTACATTGTTGACTTTATCACGGTCCGTCAAGATGGGTAGGATGCGCGTCGAAGCGAAATTTCTCCATACAACTTTTCCATCTGCTAACCCAATGCTTGACTGATCAAGCTCTTCACCTAATACGACTCCTTTCGCCTGCATATAATCCAATGCCTGCGAAAGCTGCACTCCCCAATCCAACACTTCGGATAATTCGGATTGGTAGGGTAGATCCTTTGACAGCGGTGTAACCAGGCAGTAGCGGGTAGATCCAAGGAGGTTCTGCTGGAATTTGGCTACAGGTGGATGGATATTGGGGTGCACCAGGTGCAGGTCAATCACTGGCGGCATGGAAGCAAATCTATCGGTGTCGACTTCCTTTAACAATAAAAGTGGTGATTGGGTGTCAAGGGGTTGACCACATTGGGTGCAAAACTTTTCGACATCCACTCCGATGGGGCAGTGAAAAGTACGGCAATCAGGGTTTGAACAGATCCGCACAGGAGCAGCATTAGGTAGGTTTATTTCCTTAACGGTGTAGTGGATCTCGTGCTCGTCTTGAGTTTCAAGAGAGTCGTATTGGAATCGGTCCCCGAATATGGAACCGTCCGGACGTCGGGTGAAACCGGGGAGATAAACGAGCGCTTCACTGGATACAATTTGAGCCGTTTGTTCAGCTGGAGTAGTGGGTGCGGGCAGATTGATAGCTTTTTCAGGGACGGGTCGCGAGAATAAAATCGTTCCACACCGGACACAAAATGCAGCTTCAGGGCGGTT
Organism: Anaerolineae bacterium; assembly: GCA_041479715.1. Classification (GTDB taxonomy): domain Bacteria; phylum Chloroflexota; class Anaerolineae; order Anaerolineales; family UBA4823; genus FEB-25. The sequence goes on along the minus strand of JBGOYO010000154.1, from coordinate 5,429 downwards.
TTCAGCTTTACACTTCGGACAGATCACCATAATTTACTCCTTACTGGTGGATATTTATTGACATTTGCCAGCGAGAAAGATACGACAGATAAAATGAAGGTATACTCCATCAATCCGATATGATCCAGAGACTGTGGAAACAAGATCATAATTACCGGGTCTTCCAGTTTTATTCTCTTAATGTGCATCCCAGATTGTATCATCTAGTTTTTTTAGGTATGAGTGGGAGCTGGTCGATAGCGATATCCTGTGACAATCACAGTTTTAATCCAGATTGATAAGCATTTCGCAGAGGGCGAATTTTTGAAATCGCCACACTTTGCCAATTTTTAAGGCAGGCAACTCTCCCCGGCGTGCCATCGAGCGAATGGTTTCGGGTTGGAGTTTTAGATATGCAGCAACATCCTCTACAGTCCACAACGGATCGATAGACGAATTTGGATGACTGGCCTCCTTGTCGCCCATGGTGCTGGGTTTATATTCCATTGTTTTATCCATCTTTTCCATACACCACCTCATGCAGAGGAAATATGATTTTGACTGAAGGTTGGATCAATCCTCATCCGTTATTACTGGTTTATGTACGTATACACTTGTTTTTGGTGGTATGCATGAATCATACCAGAGGATACTAAATCTCACCCGAAAAATTGCCATGATTATCATAGTCAGCAATAGATACTAAGCTCTACGTCGAGCTTGAGCAGCTGTGTTTGCACATCTATTAACTAGCACTCGCAACCTGATTAAAATCGGATTGATGCCAGATAAATCCCATGGGTCTTGGTGCTGAAGTAGATCACATTCGGGTTGGTTTTATCGAAATCTATGGATATGATGGTCTGTCCATTCATATGGTTGTCGATAAAATTCCACGTTGATCCGTTATCCATGGAGTAATAAGCGCCGTTGGTAGTTCCTGCATAGAGTACTCCGTGGTGAGTTGGGTCGGTTGCTACGGCGGTAACAGTCTGGTCAGTTAATCCCAATGCCGACCAGGAGCCAGATTGATAGCGGTAAAAGCCAATATCCGTGCCAACATAAACAATTCCATCCTCAGAGGGCGATGTAGCAACTGAATAAAAATTCGCAGGAAGATAGGCTTCCTTCCATGAGCTACCGCCATCTGTGCTGACCTTCATACTTCCATAGTAATCTACCGTGGCATAAACCAGATCAGGATCCGACCGATCAACGGCCAGGCTGCGGATGTTATTTCCACCCAGGCCAACCGCCTGCCAGCTCGAACCGTCGTTGGTGCTGCGATATACACCCTTGCCTACCGTGCCGAGATAAACAATTTGTGGATTGGAAGGAGCATAGCGCATGGTTAGCAAGCCAGCTTTGATTACCTGATCAAACGACTCATCCGATTGTGGAGATGCGAAAAATTCTTGCATATCCAATGTGGCGAATGGATCGTCTGCAGAGAAGGCTGGTGCAGGAAACTCGGTGAGCGGTAATCCTTGGCCAGTGCTTACCCATCCAGTGCCACCAGACAGGTCATTCTTGTATAACCCGCCTGTGTCGGTTAGTGCATAAAGCACCTTTGGGTTTAGCGGGTCCATGACCAGGTCATGCACGAATTTATCCTCCAACCCATCATTCATCTCTACCCAAGTCTGGCCTCGGTTTGTGGATTGATATACACCTGCGCCATATACGCTGGAATACATCTGATATGAATCAGCGGGGTGGTGAACAACCGACGTCACCATGGCATTGTTGATCCCTGTGTCGCTTCGCTCCCAGCTTGCGCTAAAGTTAATGCTGCGATAGAGACCATCTCCTCCAGTTCCGGCAAAGAGATTATTGGTCATGCTGGGATTAATTACGATCGAATATAACTCATCCGATAATAATCCAGAGGGTAGCCAGTTGGCACCAGCATCCGTTGTTTTCAATACTCCATCATTAAACGTCGCCATGTAAACTGTATTAGCAGCAAACGGGTCAAGCGCCAGGTTGTAGACCATTACATTGATAAGATTGTGGTTTGCCACAGTCCACAGGTCACCACTGTTCAGCGTTTTGTAAACCGCGTCAAAATGCCAGACACCGTAATACAATCTCGATGAATTTTCGGGTTGCGGGCTGATGACAATAGACCGACCCGATCCATCATTGATCCCGTTGGGGAGTTGATGCCAGATTGAGCCAGAATCATCTGTGCGAAATGGACCGCTCTCGTGAAATGCAGCAAAAACTTGTGTGGGTTTGTTTGGGTTGATTGCCAGCGAGTATGCCCAATCTTGAAGCCCTGTTCCGCCCACATTGAAAAATATTGGAGACCATGTTTGACCACCATCAGTAGATCTATAAATTAATCCACTCCAGGGTGGATTACCATTATTGGATATTCCTCTCGTGCTCGCATACACGTTGGATGGCGTAACAGGATCAACCACCAGGCTGTAGACTATCGCTTGATCCTGCATCCCGGTACCTGACCACGTCCATGAAATTCCTCCATTGATTGTTTTAAACACCTGGTTGTGATATGTGCCTGCATACAACGTCGAAGGATGGGTATAATCTATCGCCAGGCTGTAAATATTGAGATTAGTCAAGCCGAGATTGACAGAATTCCAGATACGCCCTCCATCCGTGCTTTTAAATACACCAGATCCAAACGTACCGGCATAAATCTCCTGTGAGTTGGATGGATCGACTACTATCGCTATGATCGTCCCTCCGTACGGTCCAATCCATCCAGCAGGATTATAAGAAATGATTGGTAAATACTTGCTGTTCGCTGGTGCTTGACCGTTGGTTTTACCCTGACTTCCAAGGGTTATTAAGATTAATAGAATAAGGGGAATTAGTAGGCGATTAATCCTGGTTGGCATAGAAGAGTATTATATACGCAAAATGAAAATGTTCGTTATACTATGATAACAAAAAACAACATTGTAGACTGGAATGAAGGATTTGTGGCTAAACATATTCTGATTGTTGATGATGATGCCTTGATGCGCCGCAGCCTGGCATTCAACCTCGAGCAAGCGGGGTTTCATGCCAGCACTGCGGAAAGTGCAGAGACTGCTTTATCGCAGGTTCGTCTGGAGCGACCGGACCTGGTGCTGTTGGATATCAGCCTGCCGTTAATGGATGGTCTGGATGCCATGCGGCAGCTGAAAAGCCAATTTGATCTGCCGGTCATCTTTGTCACAGCCCGCCGGCGAGAGCTGGATGAAGCGCTTGGCCTTGAGCTCGGCGGTGATGATTACATCACCAAGCCATTTGATTTCAACGTATTGGTTGCCCATATTAAAGCAGTGTTGCGCCGGTTCGAGCGAACAACATCATCTCCTGCTATATCTTCCAATAAGCCCCTGGTTGTGGGTGTACTGGTGGTGGACCCGGAGAGGCATACAGTGGTCCTATCGGGGAAACAGATCAACCTTCCGCGCAGAGAATTTGATTTGCTACATGCCCTGGCGATACAACCTGGGCGTGTTTACACCGTTGATGAGCTGCTCGGCACCGTGTGGGGTGCAGAGTTCGTCGGTCAGCCGCAGGTTGTGTATGTCCATATTCGTTGGCTTAGAGAAAAAATTGAGCTGGATGCAAATCATCCACGCCGTATCCAGACGGTACGGGGGGTGGGTTATAAGATGGTTCCGGAGGCGTTTTAATGTTTCGCACCTTACGCTCACGGTTGGTCCTGAGTCATGCGTTGCCTTTACTTGTCATCATACCCATCATTGGCGTAGTGCTGACGAACCTGATTGAAACACGGGTGCTGTTGCCCAGCTTGGCGAGGGCATTGATGACCAATGCTGTTTTGCTTGCGGACGTTACGGGTGATCAATCGGAGCTATGGTCGAATCCAGCTTATTCCGAGTATTACCTTACCCATTTACGACATGATATCAGTGCCAGGGTGGAGTTTCTCACCCCAGGTGGGCAGCTGCTTGCTTCTTCTGATCCAACGGAAGCAGGCCTGCTTGGCATGGTGCTAGATTTTGCCGGGGTAGCGAAAGCGCGGGCTGGGCAGGTTGCAAGTTACACAACTTACAACATCGCCTCCCCGTCTGAAGTGATTGATGTTTTTGTGCCGGTACTCAATCAAAATCAGAGCCTGGTTGGGATCTTGCGCATGTCGTACACCTATAACACTTTATCGACCGAATTTACGCGTTCACGCTACGTTATTGTGGGGATCCTTGCAGGAGGGCTGCTTGTGGGAACTGGGCTGGGTTGGTCTTTAGCATTAAATCTGAGCAAACCCATCCGGGAGGTTACCCAGGCGATCAATGATCTCTCACATGGAAACCGGCAGGCACCGCTGGCAGAACGAGGACCTGAAGAAATCCAGCTGCTGGCACAATCGTTTAATTCACTCAGCGAGCGCTTGAGCAGCATGGAAAAAGCGCGTCGACAGCTGCTGGCAAACCTGGTGCATGAGCTCGGGCGTCCCTTGGGCGCTTTGCGCTCTGCCATACAGGCATTGGCAGGTGGAGCTGCACATGATCCGAAGCTACTGGAAGACTTAACCACCGGGATGGATGACCAGGCTGCCCGCCTTCAGCACCTTTTAGATGACCTGGCGCACTTGCATGACCAGGTTCTGGGTGATCTTGAAATGGAATACCAGCCGCTCAGGGTCAGTGATTGGTTGCCAAAAGTACTGCGTCCCTGGCAGGAAGCTGCGCAAGACAAGCACTTGACCTGGCAGACTGATATTCCTCTTGACTTACCGGAAATTTCCGCCGATCCAGACCGGTTGGCATCTGTAGTAGAAAACCTGGTCAGTAATGCGATCAAATATACCCATACCGGCGGGATGGTTTCGATCAGCGCCCTTGTAGAAGGTGAGGAGTTGTTGATTCGGGTTAAGGATAATGGTTCGGGCATTGATTCTGATGAACAGCAGAAGGTGTTTGAGCCTTTTTATCGTGGAAACCAGGGACGTCGTTTCAAACAAGGTATGGGGTTGGGGCTGAGTATCGCTCGAGACTTGATTGAAGCACATGGGGGTCGGATCAGTCTCGAAAGCATCCCAGGTGATGGAAGCCTGTTCACCATCCACTTGCCCTTGCAAAAGACAACACAGCAGGTTCCTGTAATGTAATCAAAGTTATTAGCTCCATACCTGTCAGGAACTGAACTGATTATCCGTCGAATAAACTAAATTCTGGCCATCCTTGATTCAGAATTGCAATTTTTGACGCCGATAAAACCTCCTTGCTGCAATCACATCATCATTGTGATATTTCCAGGCAATCCGCAGTTTCACTGATTTTCAATCTGCATAAGCTAGACTTAAGCTATCCATAGGTGTGATATAAGGACGAAACCAATAGACCAGGACTATGATTCGGCTAAATTTCGTAAAAAATTACATTTTTGGAGGAACTAATGAATAAGAAAGTTGTAAGTTTAGCCAGTTTAGTACTTGTCTCAGCAATGCTGTTATCTGCTTG